>CAZSGZ010000062.1:0-16145 GCA_964606455.1 uncultured Spirochaetales bacterium | reverse complement strand
GGCTCCACGCGGAAAAACCGCGGGAGTTTCACATAGCCGTAACGGATTTTTTCGAAGAATAGTTCGATACGACGCGGGATTACGGAAAATAGTAAAAGGAATCCCCCCTGGTTACAACATCTCCCGCAGCATCTCCGTCAGTTCGGCGAACCTTCCGAGGGCCTGCCGTACCGGTTCGGGGGAGGACATATCGACTCCCGCCGTCTTTAAAGCATCGATGGGAAACTGCGATCCGCCGGAATGGAGAAACCGCAGGTACCGGTCCCGCTCTTCGGTCCCGCCCCGCAGGACCTGCCGAGACAAAGCAATGGCGGCGGACAGGCCGGTGGCATACTTGTATACGTAAAATGCCCGGTAAAAATGGGGGATCCGCAGGCCCTCTATGTCGCTGACGTCTTCCAGCTCCATTTCCGGACCGAAATAGCTTTCTAACAGCTTCCGGTAGGTTTCCCGCAGGGAGTCGACGGTAAGAGGTTCGCTGTTTTCCACCATTTCGTGGGTAATTTTTTCAAACTCCGCGAACATCGTCTGGCGTATAACGGTGGCGATAATATCGTCCGCCTCTTTACCGATTAAATACGCCCGCATCTGTTCCGATTCGGCATGCTTCATTAGATAATCCCCTAACAGCTGTTCGTTGAAGGTCGAGGCCACCTCCGCCTCGAAGATGGTGTAGTTGTAGTGCTGAAAGGGGTTGCTCCCCGCGCTGTAGAAGGAATGCATGGAATGCCCCCCCTCGTGGGCGAGGGTAAACAGGTTCCGGAGTACGTCCGATTTGTAATTTAATAAAATGTAGGGGTCTCCTGCGTAGGAACCGGCGGAAAAGGCCCCTGAACGCTTTCCCCGGTTTTCGTACTTGTCCACCCAGCCGCCGGTAAGGCCGTTTTTCAGTTCCTCCTGGTACCGCTCACCTAAGGGGGCAAGGGCGCCGATAACCGTGTCCACCGCCTTCTCGTAGGGATAGTCGACGGCAATGTCCTTTATCAGGGGAACGTAGACGTCGTAATGTTTGAGCTTGTCAACGCCGAGTACCCGCTTCCGCAGGGAATAGTAGCGGTGAAGCGTTTCGAATGCGGCGTGGACCTCGTCGATAAGGTTGTCGTACACCGCTTCGGGGACCTTGTCCCCGAAGAGTGCGGCAGTTCGGGCGGAGGGGTAGTTTCGGATTTTGGCAATATAAATGTCCAAATGAACGCTGCCCGCGTAGAGAGAGGCGAGGGTGTTTTTGTGCCGTTCGAAAACGCCGTAAAACTGTTTGTAGGCCGCTTCCCGGATCTCCCTGTCCGGGTCGATAAGAAAGCGGCTGAAGCTTGCCTGGCTTAAGGGTTTCGTTCCCTCCTTTGTCTCGATGCTGCCGAAATCGAGGTCCACGTCGGTAAGGGCCGAAAAAGTTTTTTGTGCCGTCTGGTTCGATTCCGACTGCATGGCGACAATCATCTCCTCCCGCCGGGTAAGGGTGTGGGGTTTAAACCGGAGGAGTTTTGTAAGCATAATGGTGAAGTCGGCGAGTACCGGTTCGCGCAGGAAGCCGTTCATTGTTTCGTCGGGGATGGCGAGGATTTCCGGCTGCTGGTAGCTTGCCAGAGCTTCCGCCTTGCTTGCTGCCTGCATGAACTTCGCGTATTTCCCCTGATGGGAACTGTCCCCGCCGTTTTCGGAAAGGCGGAGCTGGGCATAATAGCCCAGGCGCTCTTCGAGAATCCCCAGTTCCGTCATGAAATCGAGACATTTCCGCAAATGTTCCGCGCTTTCCCCCAGGGTGCCCTGAAAAGTTTCAATTATCGGAAGCATTTCCTTAAATTGTTCCAGTCCCTCTTCCCAGGCGGCGTCATCCTTGAAGAGTTTTTCTAAATTCCATTTGTCCTCATCGGGGATTTCATGTCGTTCCGGTATTGTTACGCTGTTACTCATGCTTCGGCTCCTTTTCGTTCCTCTGTAACCATATGGCGGAGGGGCATCCGCGTCAAGTATTCCCGTTACGTATTGCATCGACCCCGCGGAAGATAGTACCATTTATGGAAACGAGAAACGGAGTACTGAAACATGAACGTCTTGCATCTGCATAAGGATATTGAAACCGCGGACCGGGCCGACCTGGAAAAAGCGCAGCTCGCGGACCTTCGCCGGAGTGTCGCGTCGGCGCTGGAAACCCCTTTTTACGCGGAACGGCTGCAGCAGGCGGGAGTGCGGGGCGCCGAAGACATAACGAGCCTTGCTGACATTCGGAACATCCCCTTTACCACCAAAGATGACCTGCGCAGCGCCTTTCCCTACGGTATGCTTGCCGTGGACTTAGCGAAAGTGGTGCGTCTGCATGCTTCGAGCGGCACAACCGGGACCCCCACGGTCATCTACCATACGAAAAACGACCTCGCCTCCTGGACCGGGCTGGCGGCACGGTCGATGATGTGTACCGGCGTAACCGAGAAAGACGTTTTTCAGAATATGATGACCTACGGCCTGTTCACCGGCGGATTGGGCCTCCATTACGGCGCGGAGCATTTAGGCGCCCTGGTCATCCCCGCCTCTTCGGGCAATACGAAGCGGCAGTTCAAGCTCATGAAGGACTTCCATACTACGGTGGTCCATGCCACTCCGAGCTATATGCTTCATCTGTTTTCAAAAATGGAGGAAGAGGAGATGCAGCTGTCGGACCTGCACATCAAAAAGGCCCTCGTCGGGGCGGAACCCCATTCGGAACACATCAGAAAAAAAATCGAAAATCTGTTTGCCATCGATGTCTATAATTCCTACGGTTTAAGCGAGATGAACGGTCCCGGCGTTGCCTTCGAGTGCGCCTATAAAACCGGAATGCATGTATGGGAAGACGCCTTTTTGGTGGAAATTATCGACCCCGAAACCTTAGAGCCCGTTACGGACGGCGAAGAGGGGGAGCTTGTCTTTACCACCCTTCGGCGGGAGGCGACGCCGCTGCTGCGCTACAGGACCCGCGACCTTACCTCCTTCATTCCCGGCCCGTGTTCCTGCGGCAGGACCCACCGCCGCATTGCCCGGATCAAGGGGCGGACCGACGATATGCTTATTATCAACGGTGTAAACGTCTTCCCGTCGCAAATCGAGGAGGTTATTATGAAACTTCCCGAAATCGGCACCAACTACCTCATTGTCGTGGAAAAAATCGGCGCTTTAGACAAGCTTACCGTACAAACCGAGGTAGGGGCCGACATTTTCAGCGACGACACCCGGGACTTGAACGCTATCCGGCAGCGGATCCGGGACCACCTGAAGGCATCCATCTCCATTTCGCCGGTGGTGGAGCTGCATGAACCGGGCGTGCTGCCCGTTCATGAGGGAAAAGCACAGCGGGTTGTCGATCATCGCAAGGAATAAACAAAGCTGATGTTTTTCCTTGCCATTTTTATTTCCCCCCCGTATAATTAGCAAAACCGGCAGGAAAGGAAGAGCCCATGGCAGAAAAGAGTACGAGTATAAAAGTAAAAATATTGATACCGGTCGTTATCGGTCTGCTTGTTCTCGGCGGCATTGTAACGTTTCTGTTTATCGGCGATATTATTGTCTCCACGAAACACGCAATCGAAGAAACGAGCCATGCCATCATGATCTCGGCGGAAGCAACCCGGGAAGAGATGTCCGAAAAAATTGACATGGGGGTTATCCGCCCCTTCGACGAACTGGTGGAAATGGGAGACCGGGAGAAGATTTTGGCTGCCGTCCCGATCATTACCGCGATGAATGTAGCGAAGAAAAACGCCGAGGAGGGGAACTACAAGTTCCGTGTACCGAAGGTGGACCCGCGTAACCCGGAAAATGAACCCTCCGAATTCGAACTGCAGGTTCTGACGGAACTCAAGGAAAAACAGCTCGACGTGAAGGTGATAGAAAAGAAGGACAGCATCCACGTCTTTCATCCGGTCCGTTTGAGCGAAGAGTGCATGCTCTGCCACGGCGATCCGAAAGGGGCCCCCGATCCCATCGGCGGCATAAAAGAAGGATGGGAGGTCGGGGAAATTCACGGCGCTTTTCAAGTCATTGCCTCGTTAGAAGACGCGAAGGTGCGGCAGCGGGACGCGATCCTGAAAATCGTCGGAGTGACCTTAGGGGTCATTATCGCGGTTGCCCTCCTGCTGTGGCTGATGGTCCGGCTTATCCTGCGCCCCTTAAACGAGTACATCGGCAATTTTAAACTTGCCGCTACGGGGGACCTTCGGGTAAAGGCAGTATCGAAAAACAACGATGAAGTTGGTGTCCTTTCGGGGTATTTCAACAGTTTTATCAGTTCCCTGAAGGGGATAATCGGCAATATCAAAGGAGTAACCGAAGACACCCGGGGCATCAGTTCCGATTTGGCGGCAACATCGGAGGAAACAGCCTCCGCTTTGGTACAGATGCGGTCGAACACCGAAAACATGAAGGAAAAGATCGTCCATCTCGACGAGGAGGTGAACGCGTCGACACGGGCGTCGAATTCGGTAAAGGAATTTATTTCCAACGTAGGGGACCTTATCTCCTCGCAGGCCGCCGCTATCGATGAATCCTCCGCCTCCATCGAGGAAATATCCTCCTCCATTAACAATATCGCGAACGCGGCGGAGGAAAAACTGAAAATTGCAAACGAGCTGGAGAGGACCGCCCTTGCCGGAGAGTCGGAAATGGATGATACGGTCAAGATCATCAAGCAGGTGGCCGAATCCGCCAATGTCATTATGGAAAGCATTACCGTTATTCAGAACATCGCTTCTCAGACCAATCTGCTGGCCATGAACGCCGCCATCGAGGCCGCGCATGCGGGCGAAGCGGGAAAGGGGTTTGCCGTCGTGGCGGATGAAATACGGAAGCTTGCCGAATCGAGCAGCGAGAGCGCGAAAGGCATCACGCAGTCTCTGAAAGAAGTTACCGAATACATCCGTATTTCCGAGGACTCTACGGTAAAATCGGGGCAGGCCTTTACGGGCATTGTCGGAAGCGTGAAAAATGTGGCGTACGCCATGGAAGAGATGAAAAACGCCACCGACGAACTCTCCACCGGCAGCCGGCAGATTGTGGAGGCCCTTTCCTCGCTGATGAATATTTCGGAAGAGGTAAAAACCTCCTACGGTGAGATGGACAATCAAATGGAAGGCATTACCAAGTCGATGAATGAGCTAAGCGGCATCTCGAAGGACACGAAAAACGGAATGGAGGAAGTGTCCATCGGCATTAACGAGATTTATGAAGCGGCCCAGATTATTTCCGAATCGGGAACGAAAAACTCTGAAAATGTTGAACGCCTCGAAGAGCTGATGGCCAAGTTTAAAGTAGATGAAGAGGACGATGCGCCGGAGGAAGCATGATATTTAACAGCGATGTTGAGACAAAAGATCCAGCGGATTTGGAAAAACAGCAGCTTGACAGTCTGGTGCGGCTGGTGGAACGGGTCTATAACAAGGTCCCCTTTTACCGAAAAAAATTCGACGACGCGGGAGTGGCCCCGGGAGATATTGGCGCCATGGACGACATAGCGAAGCTGCCCTTTACCACGAAAGACGAACTGCGGGACACCTATCCCTACGGACTGCTGGCGGTGCCGGAGGAGGAAATCCTCGAGATCCACACCTCTTCCGGGACGACCGGGACGCCGGTTGTCGGCGCCTACACACGGCAGGATATAGAACTATGGGGAGAGGCCATGGCCCGTACCCTTTCCATGGCCGGCGCCGGCCCGGGCGACGTTGTGCAGAATGCCTACGGCTACGGATTGTTTACCGGCGGTTTGGGTGTCCACTACGGCGCCCGCCGCTTAGGGGCGAACGTTATTCCCATTTCGGCGGGAAATACAAGGCGCCAGCTGACGGTCATGCGGGACTTTCACACGACCCTTCTCACCTGCACCCCGTCGTATTCCCTCTTTTTAGCGGAAGTTGCCGGGGAGGAGGGGTTCGATTTGCCGAAAATGGGAGTTAAGGCCGGCTGCTTCGGAGCCGAACCGTGGAGCGACGGAATGCGGCTTGAAATAGAAGACAAACTGAAGCTGAAGGCCTACGATATCTACGGTCTGACGGAAATTATCGGACCCGGCGTGTCGTCGGAATGTGAAGCACAGAACGGGCTGCATGTTAACGAAGATTTTTTTTATCCCGAAATAATCGATCCCGTCAGCGGGAAGGTCCTGCCGGAAGGAGAAAAAGGGGAACTGGTATTCACCACCCTTACAAAAGAGGGGACCCCCATTATCCGCTACCGAACCAGAGACATCACGTATCTGTTCCGGGATAGGTGCGCCTGCGGAAGGACAACGGTAAAGATGCACCGGCTTTTAGGCAGGACCGACGATATGCTTATTATCCGCGGAGTGAATGTGTTTCCTTCGCAGATCGAACAGGTGCTGCTGCGTATCGAAGAGACGGAACCCCACTATCAGATTGTCGTTGACCGGGGCGCCGCCCATCTCGATGAAATCGAGATCCGGGTGGAAATGAATGCCGGCATATTTTCCGACGAAACGAAGAACATTGAACGGATTCGGGCAAAAATTGCCGAAGAAATCCGGAAGGAACTGGGTATTAACGCTCTCATCAAACTGGTTGAACCGAAGGTAATAGAGCGGAGCATGGGGAAGGCGAAACGGGTCCTGGACAAACGGATGATATAAGGAGCTGATATGACTGTAAAACAAATTTCAGTGTTTTTGGAAAATACTTCCGGCAGGCTGGCGGATGTAACCACTATTTTAGGCGATGCCGGAGTGAATTTGCGGGCGATTACCATTGCCGATACGGCGGATTTCGGAATACTGCGTCTGATTGTAAACGACAACGAAAAGGCCCTGGATGTGCTGAAGAAGCATGGTTTTACCGCGAAAGTGACCCAGGTGTTTGCAATCGAGATAGAGGACAAACCCGGCGGGCTTGCTTCCATTATGCAGGTCCTGGAAAAAAACGGACTGAACATCGAATATCTGTACGCCACCCTTGAAAGAAACAAGGACAAAGCCGTTGTCATTTTTCGGGTGGAGGACATCGAAGGCGCCACAAAAGTTGTTGAGGAAAATAATTTCCAAACGCTGGAAGGGTTTTAAGCAGCACCTATGAAATATTTTACGAAAAAAAGTATTGCAGCGTTTGTTCTCTCTCTGGCGGCAGCTTCCGTTATCCTCCTGGGGTCCTGCGGCGCGGCCGAGGCATTCGGCGGTTTTACCCGTTCCGGGGAGACGGCGAAGGCCGCCCCGATGGAACGCGCAGTGGAAATGGAAGAGCTTGCGGAACCGGATTCCAACGAGTATGCCTTCGATGAGGCGGCTGTCGACGGAATGTCCCCCGCGGCTTCCCGTGCCGCGCCCGCCCCCTCCGGCGGGGAAGGGACGACGGCCCGGGAGGAGGGGGCGTCCGCCGGGACGTCCGTCCCGGCGGAGCAGGACCGGAAGCGGGTGTATTCGGGCTATGCCGAACTTCTCGTAGATGAACCGGAGGACGTAAAAATGCGGCTTACGGACATCGCGGAGTCCTCCGGCGGTTACGTGGAAGAAATCCTCGAAAATACCGTTACGCTTCGGGTACCCGCCGAACAGTTCAGCGTTCTTTTTGCCGGCATAAAAAAAGTCGGCGACCTTCTCGACTCGTACGAAGAAACGGTGGATGTTACCGAATTCTACGCCGATTTGCAGGCACGGCTTACCATCGCGGAAGAGACCCGGGACCGCCTTTATTTACTTCTTCAGCGCACCGAAGACGTGGAGGAACGGATCGGGATTCTGCGGGAAATACGCCGCTTGTCCGAGGAAATAGAGCGGATCAATTTGACATTTGAGGTACTGAAAGAACACATCAGCTTTTCCCGAATAACGGTACGCCTTATTTCCCGGCTCGAGTATGAAACCGCTTCGGAAGATACCATACCCTTTCCGTGGATCGATGACCTTCATCCCCTCTATCCGGCGGCGGGACGTTTCAGCGGTTCTGTCCGGGGGGACCTGCCGGACATCTTTGCCGTGTTTAAGAAGGACAAGTACTATCACGCGGAAACGGCGGACGGAGTACGCCTGCGGATATCTACCATACCGAATAAACCCCGGGGGGACGGTCCGTTCTGGCAGGAGGCGCTGTCCTATCACCTTGCCCCGCGTTTCGCGGAAGCTGCGCCCCGGGAGTTTGGAGAAACAAGGGGCGTGCTGCTTACGAGCAAGGACCTAAGTCCGTACTATTACGTAGTCGGGGTGAAACCGGACAACCGGAAACTGCATGTTCTCGAAATCTTTTTCCCCGGCGAGGATGTTTTTGAACAACACTACCCCGCGGTAGTAAAAGCAGTTGAGGAGCTTACCATTAAATGAATATAAACCGGATAAAACTAACAGTCATGATTTTTGCCCTGCTGGCTGCGGGCTCCGTTTTGTACGGCGAAAATTACCTGTACCATCAAATATACGCCTCCGCTATGGTTAGCGACCCCGCGGGGGCTGCCGAGGAACTGACCGGCTGGGTCCGGCAGGCCGGAGGTTACTACGTTCTGAAGTCGAAGGACAGGGTCGTCCTCCGTGTTCCCGATGCGAAAATTTCGGAACTGAAAGGCTACCTGGAAACCAATACGGAAGAACTTTACGAGTATCTGCCTTCGGCACGGGACCTGCGGGAGGAAATATTGTTTCTCCAGTCCGCGATTGAAAGCAGAGAGGAAATAATCGAGGGAAATTTGGAATATCTGGACAAAACTGATGTGGAGGGAACACTTGCCATAGAGAAAGAGGTACTGGACCTCCTGCGGGAACTGGAAAACTTAAAGGGCCGGCTGAAAATGCTCAATCAAAATCGGGCCTATGCCTACGCGGAGGTGTATCTTTCGTTTCAGACCCAATCGCTTCCCGAAAAACTGCCCTCTTCCTTTGAATGGCTTTCAGGTCTCGATTTCTACTCTTTTATACAGCGGGGGTTTTAGTGAAAACGTTGCGTATTTTTCTGCTTGGATTGATAATGGCGGCAGGTCTGTTCGGCTGTACCCGGTACGGCATAGAAGCACCGGAAGGGTTTGCCGAAGTAAAACGGCAGGGTGCGGGACGGTTCTTGGCGGTTTCTCCCGAAGGAGTACGGTTCAGCATAAAAACCGAGAAAAACTATCCGAAGCAGGACCTAACCTACTGGCAGACCGCCATGGAGGAACACATGCGGCAGGCGGGATATAAACTCATTGCCGGGCCGGAGAGCTTTACAACGAAGAAACGCCGGGGGGCCTACTTCGAATGGGGAGCGCCGTATCAGGGTAAAGACTATCTGTACCTCACCGGACTGGTTGTCGCGGGCCGAAAACTGCTGGTTATCGAAGCAGGAGGGGAATCCGGCGTGTTTCTCGGGTATAGAGAAAATATCGTTCAAAGTCTTTCACGGATGACAACCCCCTAAAACAGCCGGAGGACGGACAGGTGGAAAAACAAGACAACAAGCAGGACACAAAAACATTTGTAATCGATACCAATGTGTTTATCCATAAGCACGATGCCATTCTTTCCTTCCGGGGCAACGAGGTAATTGTGCCGCTCTGGGTACTGGAGGAACTGGACAAGCTCAAGACCTACAGCGATGAAAAAGGGCGGAACGCGCGGCATGCAATCCGTCTGCTGGATGAATTGGGGAAGAGCGGAAACCTCAGCGAAGGCGTAAAGATGGAAAACGGCTCGGTGCTCCGGGTCATTATGTCCCCGCCTCAGAAACTGCCCCTGGATTTGGACATGGAGAAGGTGGACAACAAGATCCTTCTTACCGCCTATGCCTTGAAAAAACAGGGAAAAAAGGTCTTTTTTGTTTCAAAGGACATAAATGCCAGGGTAAAGGCGACGGTTTTAGGCATTAAGGCGGTGGATTACGAGAAGCAGAAGGTCAACTTTCAGGAACTCTACAGCGGCTACAAGGAGATGGATGTTTCCGGTGATGTTATCCGTCAGCTGGAGAAGGAGGGGACCGCCCCCTGGAACGAGCAGATGAATCCCCATGAGTTCGTTATTCTTCACTCCTTTAATCCCGCGGCCGGCGCGATTGCCCGGTACCGCCACGAAGATAACCGCCTTCACCATGTCCCGCCCCGCAGTGAACCTGTCTGCGGTATCGAGGCCCTGAACGAGCAGCAGGAAATTGCCTTCGACCTGCTTTTAGACGATTCTGTTTCCCTTGTTACCATGGTTGGGAAGGCCGGGACGGGAAAAACCCTGCTGGCAATTGCCACGGGATTGAAAAAAGTTCTCGAGGAGAGCCGCTACACCAGGGTCCTGGTCAGCAGGCCGGTAATACCGATGGGAAAGGACATCGGTTTTCTTCCCGGCGACAAGGAGGAAAAACTCTCCCACTGGATGCAGCCTCTCTTCGACAACCTGGAATATATTATGGGGGTGTACAAACGGTCGAATGTAAAAAACTTGGATTCTGTTTTAGCCAACAGTATTGTCGAAATCGAAGCTCTTACCTATATCCGGGGCAGGTCCCTGCCGGGGCAGTTTATAATTATCGACGAAGCGCAGAACCTCTCCCCCCATGAAATAAAAACAATTGTCAGCAGAGCGGGGGAGAATACGAAAATTGTCCTTACCGGCGATCCTTTTCAGATCGACAGCCCCTATCTCGACGCTAATTCCAACGGACTTACCTATCTTGTCGAAGCCTTCAAGGGACAGCGGCTGTTCGGTCACGTTACACTGTTAAAGTCGGAACGGAGTGAATTGGCGGAATTGGCCGCAGAATTATTGTAAAATAAATTTCTTGCGGTGCGGGGAGAAAGGTTTTATACTGGAACGTGGAATACACGATGAGAGAGATACGCTTTTGCTCGTTTTGCGGAAAGATATTGGAAGGATCGTTTAACTTTTGTCCCTTTTGCGGGACCCAGAACCGTGATGTTATCGCTTTTGAGTCGATAGTTGACGCATCCCTGAAGAGGGTCGAAAAGGTACGGATGTGTAATGAAATTGAGCGCCTCGAGAAGCTTGAAGATGTTTTAGAGAAGCTCGAGAGCGATTTAAATCTATTTCTATCCGTTAAATCTTCATAATTTGCCGGTATATGCCGAAAATTACAGAGACTATGAAAAGAACAACCCTTGTCTCTATACTGCTGCTTACGGCCCTCACTGCATCCGTGTTCGGGGAAGTACGGTTTTCCGGCCCCGACTTAGCGGAGTTCAATACCCTATTGTTTACCGGGACTGCCGATTCGCCGGGGATGGGGGAATATACGACCCTCTTTTCCGCCGATGTAAAGACAAAATCGATCCGGCAGCTGAGTTTTTTCCCGGAAGACATTATGTATCTGCGGGAAGTAGAGCAGTTTCAGGTGCAGAATCGGTACGGCATATTCAGGTCCGATAAAAATTTGAGCAATATTCAGCCGGTCCATCAGTTTCCTGCCTTTGTTACCGGAAGCCAGGTGCAGACGGGAAAAATTAACCTTATCCATGCTTCTCCCGACGGCAGGTACCTTCTGTATTTAGAACCGACCTCCTTCGGATATGCCGACCTGACTCTCTACGATATCAAAGAAGCCCGGGAGAAGGTAATTACGGAGAAAGTGGAACTTGCCTTTAACGGTCCGAACGCGAAATGGGCGCCGAATTCAAAGTTTTTTGTCTACTGTAAGCAAAATAATATATACTACTATTCTATCGATCAGCTGGAGGAGGACCGGGTTATCGCGGAAAGTTTCCGGCTTATCGGCGGCGGAACAATTTCAAGTGTCCGCTGGAACAGGGAAAACAGCCTGTACTATATTTTAGGCTCCCGGGTGTATCAGATTTTCAGTGTTGAATTTTTTACCCGCTCCATTTACAGCGGCCTGCTGGAAATCGGGACCATTGTGGGGAAAATCCCGTTTCAGTTTGATCCGAATTTCGACAGTTTCTGGATTTCACCGGACGGACGAAAGATCCTCCTCAACAAGGGGGGGCGGAATATTTTTCTCTATTTTCTGCAGAATACGGACTATACCTCCACAGGGGAAATTACGAGTCTGCCCTATCTGTTTCTTCCCCGGAACACACGGGTAAAACGCGTGTTGTGGTCCCGAAACGGTCTGCTTTCGCTGTTAACGGGCAGTATTGTCGACGGCAAAGAAAAAACGACCGTATTCCGCCTCGATTTGCAGACGGAACCTGATAACTGGACCTTTGTACGTACCGGCGATACAGGGGTGAGGGACCTGGTGATGTCCCCCGAGGACCGGCGGGTTGCCGTTATTTATCCGGAAAAAATTGTTATTAAAACATATTCCTCCTGGGAAGATGAAAAAACGCTGACCGAGAACACGCCGGTAAAAGTGGTATGGAAATCGAACACCAACATCATTGTTGCCGGTTCGAACCTAATAGAAGATATTTCAATTACATCGCAGGAGCGGCAGTTTATCGGTTTTTCGCAGATCGATGCTTACGGTTTTGCAAAGGGCAGCAGAAACATTCAGGTAAAGGCGCGGGAGAATGTATACGAGCTTGACCCGGTCAGCGATACCTGGGGAACGGTTTCTCTTTTCGATGTGGGGGAGCCGAAGCTCTATTCCAAGGAATACCGGGTGTATATCGAACAGGCCTACAGCGGCAGTTACCAGAATCTTGTTAAAATTAGGGACAACAAGGGACTGACCGGGACCTTTTCTCTGTTCGATCCGCCGAAACAGCAGTACGAACCCTTCCCGGACAGGGAGGAAAAGCTGCTGACCGCAAGCTTTTCTCACGGCTCCCGTATCCGGCGGCGTGAAATTTCCCTGGTTTTTAACGCAATCGATAACGTAGAGGGGCTTACGGAAATCCTGAATACCCTGTCGGACTATCAAATTCGCGCTACATTCTTTGTAAACGGGGAATTTATCCGCAGGCACCCCGACGCGGTAAAGGAAATTGCCTTTTCCGGCCACGAGGTGGGGTCGATGTTTTACACCTATTTTAACATGACCGACAACCGGTTTACCGTGGACAAGGAGTTTATCAAACGGGGGCTGGCGAGAAACGAGGACGATTACTTTCTGGCTACCGGAAAGGAACTTTCTCTTCTCTGGCACGCACCCTACTATTTTGTCAATTCCGATATTATCGAGGCGTCGGAGGAAATGAATTACACCTATGTCAGCAGGGACGTCGATCCCCTCGACTGGGTAACGAAGGAAACCGTCCGGAACGGAAGCGGAGGCGGGCTGTACTATCCTTCGGCCCTTATTGTAGACAGGGTTTTAGAGAAAAAGAAGCCGGGGTCTATTGTCCCCGTGCGGATCGGGACAACCGACGGCGAGCGGGACGATTATCTTTTTCATAAGATCGATCTGCTTTTAAACGGACTTATCTCCTTAGGATACAAGGTGGTGCCGGTTTCAACCCTCATGGAGCACGCGAAATGAGCTGTTCCGGAGTACTATATATCCGTGTAGGGACTTGAAAGATGAGGGCAAAAAAATTTATGATGAAGAACAAGCTTCGGTTTAAGTTGTGTTTTTACTCTGCCGATAATCATACAAAACCCGGGTTTGGGAGGAAATATTTTGGCTAACTACAACCAATTAAACGCTTATAAAGAGACGAGCATTAAAACAGCCAGCAGCGGTAAAATTGTGCTCATGCTCTACGATGAAGCGCTGAAGCAGATGGACCTCGCCGGTGAACAGATGGATGTACAGATGGAAAATAAGCCAAAAAATTTCGATTCCATCAATTCGGCAATTATCAAGAGCCAGGAAGTAATTACGGAGCTTATGGTGTCCCTCGATTTTGAAAAAGGCGGGGAGATTGCGAAAAATCTCTTTAGTTTATATATGTATTTTAACAAAGAACTTATGGACGCAAATGTGAAAAAAGACCCACAGCCGGTAAAAAATGTCCGCAAGATGGTTTCAGAGCTGCGGGAGGTGTGGGCGGAAATCATGAAAAATCCTAATCCGTCTTCTAATCAAGCCGGTGGAGGGTTGAATATCGCCGGGTAGGAACTACAGGGAGGGGAATATGACTGCATCCGCGGATAACGTACAGCTTACCGAAGAAGAAATTAACGAACGCGTGCACATCCTGCACAAACTGCGTGAACATCTGCAAGAACAGAGAACCCGTTTTTACCGCTACCTCGATGTATTAGAACATGAAGAACAGGATATTCTCTCGAACAATGTGGACAAACTTGAATATCATGTGGAGCTTGAAAAGGAATTGGCCCGGGAGATCGTTTCTTTCCAGAAAGTAATCGACCCCTTGAACAGTATTTATAAACTTACCGTTACCGATCAGGATGCGGAAATTCCAAAACTGCAGGAATCGCTGGAACATATCCAGGAAGAGGTGGAGGAACGGAGCAAACGGAACCAGCGGCTTTTAAAAGAGCGGATGGAATCGGTCCGAAACGAAATTACATCGATTAAGAAAAATAAAAAAAGCAGGTCCGTATACGACGACTACCGCAACCAGCCGTCGATGATCGACATCATTACATGATGGAGCCGCTGTACATTCTCGACGGCTACAGTCTTATTTACAAATCCTACTTTGCATTGATAAAACGGCCGCTGTATAATCCGGAAGGACGGAATACCTCCGCCATGTACGGTTTTTTCCGGACCCTTTTTTCCTTCTTCAAGAAGTACAATCCCCCGTATTTTGCCGTGGCCCTCGACTCCCTGACCCCTACCTTCCGCCACGAGAAATATCCGGAATATAAGGCCACCAGAGAAAAGACCCCGGAAGAGCTGCATGCTCAGATACCGGTAATTGAAGAGATGCTCGACGCGTTAGGCATCGTAAAAATCCGGGAAAACGGCGTGGAAGCCGACGACATTATGGCGACAATTGCCGAACGCTGCCGCAAGGACCGGCGCCCCTGTTTCCTGCTTTCGGGAGACAAAGACCTGCTGCAGCTGGTTGACGGGCCGGTAAAAGTCCTCTTTTCCGAAAAAGGTTCCTACATTGAAATCGGCAGGCAGGAAGTGCATGCCAAGTTCGGTATTTATCCGGAGCAGGTGCAGGATTATCTTTCCCTAATCGGCGATTCCGCCGACAACATCCCGGGAGTAAAAGGAATCGGGCCGAAGACGGCGGTGGACCTGCTGACGAAATACGGAACTCTTGACGGAATTTACGAACACGTCGATGAATGCACGAAAAGTCAGCGGGAAAAATTAGAAGCCGGCAGGGAGAGCGCTTACGTTAGTAAAGACCTGGTACAGCTGGAATTCGATGTGCCGGTGCAGCTGTCGACGGAGGACCTGAAACTGCCGGAACTCGATGTCGAAGCGGTTATACCCCTGTTTATGCGGGAGGGTATGAAAAAGCTTGCGGAGGAGTTAGGGGGAGAACAGCGGCTGGAAGATACGGAGGATCAGCAGACGGAAAAAGAATATGAGTGCGTAACCGATTCGAAAGCTCTCTCAAAGTGGGTCCGTCTGGTAAAAAAAGCGGGCTGGTTTGCCTTCGATTCGGAGACAACCGGTCTAAACGTCATGGCCGCGGACCCGGTGGGATTTTCCCTTTCAGTGGCTCCGGGCAGGGCCTGCTACATTCCCCTAAAGGCGCCGGACACGGAATGCCTGCCGGAGGAAGAGATTAAAGAAGCCCTGCGGGGTATCCTGACGGACCCGAAACTGAAGTGTATCGGGCAGAACATTAAATACGATTACCAGATATGCCGGCGCTGGGGGATAACGATAGAAAACATTGCCTTCGACACCATGATTGCCGCCTGGCTGGTGGAAAGCAACGCTTCGTACGGAATGGACAGCCTGGCCGCGCGCTACCTGCATTATAAAACGATTACGTTTTCCGAGACCGTCCCGAAGGGGGACACCTTCGATATGGTGCCCATCCGAACCGCCGTCGATTACGCGGCGGAAGACGCCGATATTACCTTCCGGCTGTACGAACTGCTGCGGAAAAAGCTCGAGGAAGAAGAGCTGGAAAAGCTGTTTTATGAAATAGAGATGCCCCTGGTCGCCGTTTTAGCGGAAATGGAACTGGAGGGTATTGCAGTGGACAGCCATGTGCTTAGGGACTATTCAGAGGAAATCGGCGGCAGGCTGGAGGCGATTGAAAAAGAGATATTCGATCTCTGCGGGGAGGAGTTCAATATCAACTCCACGAAGCAGCTTCAGGAGATACTGTTTGAAAAACGGCAGCTCCAGCCCGTTAAAAAGATAAAAACCGGTTTCTCCACGGATAATTATGTTTTGGAAGAGCTGTCTAAGGAGGAC
>CAZSGZ010000061.1:0-16463 GCA_964606455.1 uncultured Spirochaetales bacterium | reverse complement strand
TCTTTTCTTCATGTTTTTTCCTCCATACATATATTTTAGAAGTTTTTTAGTATTTGTTAAGAAGTATACCCCATTTCCGCGAAATATCAAAGAGGAACTGGGTTAAATTTACATTAATTCTTGTTTGCGTGCAGGTCATACACCTCGATGCTATAATCGAGAAAGTTGGAGTATGCCAAAAAACGGCCGTCGGGAGAAACGGCAAGACCCGTGGGCTGGTTCATTCCCCAGAACCAGTGGATTATCTCCCGCTTTTCCGTATCCACGGCAAAAATTTTTCCGAAATAGTACCCCTTGATGAGATACGATTTCGGATTGTTTTGACCCCGGGTGGAGATGAAGAGGTGTTTCCCGTCGGGACTGAGGGCGATGGTGTTCGGATTGAAATCGATATGCAGTTCTTTCAATAACGTGTCCGTGTTGCCGTCGATGATGCTGACACTGTGGCGGGCCATATCGGAGGCATAGAAAATGTTTTTTTCAGGATCGAGAACGATATGCCGCTTTGCTCCGGGGCCGACCGCGAGAGTTTTTTCTATTTTTTTGGTTACAGTATCGATTTTTACAATCGTGCCATTGTCGTATCGGCAGACATAGAGATATTTTCCGTTACGGGAAAAGGCCATACCCCGGGGGGTGCCGCCGACCGGTATACTGTAGAGAAACGTTCGGTTTTCGATATCGATTACCGAAATGTCGCCGGAAATCCAGTTCGAGACGTATGCTTTGGTTTCATCCGGTGAAACGGCAGCGACCTTCGACCAGCTGCCGCGGAGATCGATATTCCCTTTATAGCTGAAATCGGTATAGTCGTAGATATGCACGCGTCCGGTCGTCATCTGCGTTACCAGCATTTCTTTTCTGTTCTCGGCGAAAGCAATCTCCACGAAGCCCTTCCGTTTCCCGTATTCTTCCGGTACCGGTTCTATTGCAACTTCGGTGAAATGTTCTGTTTCAAAAACCTGTATCCCCGTGTCCTCTAACAGGGCGGTGACCAGATGCTTCCCGTCGGGGGTGAACTCCACCGATTTCGGCTGTACTTTTGTATCGAGATGATGCAGAAGGGTGAAGGGAGCGTTTTTTTTCTCGAGTTTTGCCTCGTAGAGCATGGTTTCGCCGCTGCAGCGGACAAACACGATTTTTTCGTAATAGCCTTCGGCGGCAAACCGAAACATGTGCCGGCCCGGCGCAATTCGAAGTCCCGACCGTTTTTCCGGCAGTTCAAAGAGTTCCGCCGGGTCGGTATCGCCGTCGACATAGAGACGATATTCCGGCGGAAAAACCTTCAGATGCAGGAGCGTTGTGTCAGCCCCGTACACCGCAAGCGTCAGGAGCAGGAACAGAGGGATGAAAAACCGGCCGAGCTTCATGCCGGCATCTTACGTAATTTTTTAAAAGAGGCCAAGAGGGCGGCGGGAAAACTTACAATTTTATCAGCTATTTGATACAATGCTGCCATGGACACCGAAACAATTCAAAAAAATATCGAAACTGTCCGGAACAACATCGCCGAAGCCTGCAGGAGGCGGGGAAGGAAACCGGAAGATATTGCACTGATGGCGGTAACGAAGACAAAACCGAAACAGCTCGCCGATGCCGCCTACGCAGCGGGGGTCAGAGTTTTCGGCGAAAACCGGGTACAGGAAGCCGAGGAGAAGTACGCCGAATTCTACCGGGATGCGGAACTTCACCTTATCGGACATCTGCAGTCGAACAAGGCAAAAAACGCGGCGAAACTGTTCAGCTGGGTGCAGTCCATCGATAAGGTGAAAACCGCCCGCGCACTGGCGCGGTACTGCGGTGAAATCGGGAAGCGGATGAATATTCTTATCGAAATCAATACCTCCGGAGAGGAATCGAAGTTCGGATATACTTCAAAGGACGTGATGTTCCGGGACATCGATGGAATTCTGCAGTTTGATGAGCTTGTCCTTCGGGGGCTGATGACAATCGGCCCTTTCACCGAAGACAAGGACGCGATACGTGCCGCTTTCGGGAGGCTGAAACAGCTCTTCGACGAATTAGCGGAAGGGTATCCGGAACTAACGATTGACACCCTGTCCATGGGGATGTCGCAGGATTATGAACTTGCCGTCGAAGAGGGATCGACCCTGGTCCGCTTAGGGACCACGATTTTCGGCGGGAGGGGCTTCAGCCGATGAAACGTATGGCATGGGGGGCCGTTCTTTTTTTCTGTATTTCGGCCCTCGTCCCGGGGCAGGAGGACCACACTCCCGAACCGTATACGGAGGATGAATTCCCCCTGTGGCAGCATGATCTTCGGCGTTTCGAAGTTGTTCTTATCGGGTCCTTTCCATTTACCATGCTCTATTCTTCGTTAGGCTACGGGCTCATCCGGTGGGGCGTCAACGGGTTTTCGGAAGGCTACGCGCCCACATTGAGCCCCTCCGCGGAGACGGTCCCGCTTACGCAGCAGGAAAAACTCGGCGTTGTGTTGGCCGGTGTTGGATTTTCAGCACTTACGGCGATTATCGACCTCATCATTATCAATGTAAAACGGGAGGCCGGGAAGGCGGAAGAGGCCCTGGCCGGGACCGGAGAAGATGAATAATCTACCGGACTCTACCCTTACAATAACCATCGGGGAGGAACACGGCGGGACCCGTCTCGATACCTATTTAGCTTCCGTGGAGCGGATTTGTTCCCGCAGCCAACTCGCCCATTACCGGCTGACGGCATCTACCGGCGGCAAAGAGGTGAAGCTTTCAAGGCGGATACGCCCCGGCGAGACCTACCGCATCAGCTATTCCGTACCGCAGGAGCCGGACATTGGACCGGAGGAAATGGACCTGCAGGTGTTGTATGAGGATGATGATGTTGTCGTCATCGACAAGCCGCAGGGGATGGTCGTCCACCCGGCCCGGGGCAATTACACCGGGACTCTCGTCCAGGGGCTGCTGTTCCACTGCAATGGAAAAGAGGGTAATTTCCCGGAGGAGGACCTCCGCCCGGGGATTGTTCACCGTTTGGACAAAGACACGTCTGGTGTCATTATTACCGCCAAGCATGTAAAGGCACAGGAATATCTCGCCTCCCAGTTCCGGAAACGGAAGGTACAAAAGGTGTATTACGCCGTTGTGAAGGGCAGACCCCGGCAGCAGGAGGGAATTATCGATAAACCGATTATACGGGACAGGACCCACCGGAAACGGTTTGCGACGACCGAAAGCGGCGGAAAAGCCGCGCTGACTCGGTACAGACTGAAACGAACGGTGGGGGGATATTCACTTCTTGCCCTCTCGCCGAAAACCGGCAGGACCCATCAGCTGCGCGTCCACTGTGCCGGCATGGGGAACCCTATTTTAGGAGATCCGGTGTACGCCAGAAAGGACAGCCGCTTTCCCGAGGTCACCATGATGCTGCACGCCTATTCGCTGAAAATACGGCTGCCCGGGAACGGAGAAGTACACACTTTTACCGCCCCTCTGCCGGAGCGTTTCAGCAGTTTTCTCCGTCGGCGGATGACGTAAAGGCCGGATTGAATTTCCGTTCAGCCTCCAGGGTCGTCGGGGGGCCGTGTCCCGGAAAAATGAGAAGAGAGTCCGGGAGGGGGGCGATTTTTTCCTGAATAGTGGATTTTAAAATAGCACTTGCATAGGCGTTCGGACTGTCCCCCAAACGGCCGGCACCAATTGCATCTCCCGTAAAGAGGACGTCCTCTATTTTGTAGACGATGCTGTCCTTTGAATGCCCTGAAACATTGAAAACATCCGCCTTGAAACCCGAGAGGTCGAGGATATCTCCGTCATGGACCTGGCTGCCGGGAAAATCGAGTACCGTCGCGGCACCGCTGTAGATGGTAGCGTCGTATATACGCAGGAGAGTTTTCAGGCCCTGGACGTGTGCCTCGTGAGGTGTTGTAACGAGGATATGCCTGACGTAAAACTGATTTTCTTCCACCAGTTTCAGCAGTTCGATGTCCATGACACCGGGGTCAACGATAACGGCGTCTCCTCCTTCGTCCGGGCCTAATAAATAGGTGTTGGCAAAACCGATAACCGCAAAGTGAGAAAACAGTTTCATAGAATATCGTACTCCCCGGGCACTTCGTTCATTTCTTCAAATTCCGCCTCTTCGTAGTTGGAATAGGTGAAATTGACGTTCTCAAGTTCGGCATCGGTGAAATTGCATTTTTTCAGGTTGCAGTCGATAAAAGTGGTGTCCCGCAGGCTGGAGGAAATAAAAAAGGAGAAGTAAAGATCGGAATCGTCAAACTGCAGATTGGAGCCTTCGATACCGTTAAAATTGCTGTGCAAAATGTCGGAATTCTGAAAACTCGTATCGGAAATTTTGGAACCGGCCGCGACACTCGAAATCATATAGGTATGCCGGAAGGAGCAAGCGACAATTTCGGAGAAATCGAAGAAACAGAGTTTGAAAGCCGTATCATCCAGGTTGCATCGGAAAAACTGGGTTTTTGAAAAGGAGCACGCGTAAAACCGTTTCCCGGAAAAGTCGGCATCATCAAAAGAAAGTCCTTTGCAGTTAATGTTGTAAATCTTGTCATGCCCGAGAATAAAATCGAGCACGGCCTGTCTGCAGTCATCCTTTACATCGGAATGGCAGAAACATGTCCTGCTGTTGTACAAGGAGTATTGTTCACATCCCGGGATACTGCATTTTGTAAACGGAAACATACTGTAAGGATACTTGATAACAAAATCAAAGACAAGGTATAGTACCTGCAACATGTGTTATTTTTGCGGAAATGAGTTTTTAGAGAAGGTTTATAAAAATACTGAATGTCCCGTGTGCGGTAAAGATTTGAAAATCTGTCTGAACTGCAAATTTTATGAACCCGGCGCCCACTGGGACTGCAGGGAGACAATCTCCGAAGGGGTAAAGGAGAAAGACCGGGCGAATTTCTGCGACTATTTCGTATATCAATTCCGGGGTAAAGGAGCGCCGCCGAAGGAAGAGGAGCGCAAGTCGAAGGCCCGGAATGATTTTGACAGTTTGTTCAACGATGGCTGACAAGCCGGTCCTCTTTCTCGATTCCGGGATCGGAGGGTTGAACTACGCCGCGGCCGCCCGTGAGAAGATGCCTTCCGAACGGTTTATCTATGTCGCCGACAACAGCTTTTTCCCCTACGGAGAAAAACCATCTGAACTGGTAGTACACCGGGTACTTGAACTAACCGGACACTGTATTTCTTTATTTCAGCCGAAAGCCGCGGTTATTGCGTGCAATACCGCGTCGGTTACCGCTCTTTCGGCCCTCCGGGACCGGTATGACCTTCCCTTCATCGGTGTTGTTCCCGCCGTCAAACCGGCGGCTGAACAGTCCGTTTCGAGAAAAATAGGGATTTTTGCCACGAACCGCACCGTCGGGGACGTATATACCGAAAACCTCATCCGAGAATTCGCCCCGGATTGTACAATTGTCTTTTATCCGGGAGCGGAAACAGTCTCGTACATCGAAAAACGGTTTTTTACCGATACCGAGACGGCACAAAGGGAGTATATCGACGGTATTGCCGCCCAATTTATTGCCGACGGAATCGATTCCCTGGTCCTCGGCTGCACCCACTTTGTGTTCATTGCCAGCCGGCTGCGGGAAGTGCTTCGGGGGAAGGCGGAGGTTATCGATTCCCGCGAAGGAGTTACCCGGCAGCTGATGCGGGTCCTTTCCGCGTCCGCGGGCATTACCGGCGGGCAAGGGGAGAACGCCGGCAGTTGTCTGTACGTAACGGCGGCAGAGGAACGGGGCCCCCTCTTTCCTCTGCTCGCGGGGCGGTTCGGGCTGGAGTACCGAGGAATATTGGCCGCGGAGGAAATGGGCAGGTGACGGGAACCGTTCTCTGGGGGGTGAACAACATTTTTACCGTTTTGACCGGTTCCCGGCAGCTGGAGTGCAGAATTAAGGGCAAGGTCCTGGAAAATAAACGGGAGGCATACAATCCTTTGGCCCCGGGAGATTCGGTGGAAGTCGAGGTTTCGGGGGACGATGCCGGGAAGGGGATGATTGTACGCCGGCATGAACGGAAAAACCGCTTTGCCAGGTGGAACAAAAAACGGCAGGCACCGCAGATTATTGCAGCGAACATCGACTGCTGTTTTTGCATAACGTCTCCGGAAGGCCCGCCCTTCCGCCCGCGGTTTATCGACAGGGTCACCGTAACGGCGGAAGACGCAGGATTCCCGGTAACGGTTATCTGCAATAAATCGGACCGCCGGATCGGGGAACAGGTGCGGAACAGACTCCGCGCCTATGAAGGGGCGGGGTACACCGTTTTGTTTTCCTCGGCACTCACCGGCGCCGGACTGGAGGAGCTTGCGGAAAACATCGCGGGGAAGCGGGTCCTCTTCCTCGGGCAGTCGGGTGTAGGGAAATCGACCCTTCTGAATGTTCTTCTCCCGGGGTCGGCGCGAAAAACCGCGGACATTTCACTGAAGCACGACAGGGGGAAACACACTACCGTCTATTCCGCGCTTATCCGGGGGGATGGGTTTGAAATAATCGACACCCCCGGAATAAGGGAAATTGAACTCTTCGGCATCCGCCGGCAGGACTTGGCCTATCGCTTTCCCGACTTCGCGCCCCATCTAGGCGGATGCAGATTCCCTTCCTGCCGGCACATCGAAGAGCCGGGATGCGATATCAAACAAGCGGTGGAGGAGGGGAAAATTCATCCTGACAGATATGAAAGTTACTGCCGTATGCTTGTAGATATCGAGGAACGGGCAGAGGACTATGGATAAACACACATTAGAACTTATCGATTTTGATACGATAACCGAGGAATTGTCATCCTACTGCTTTACCGAAGAGGTTTCGGAAAACATCGGCGGTGAAAATTTCTTTTACGACAACGATACCTTGAGCAGGTATCTCGATATGGTGGATGACTTCGAACTCCTTCTAACGGAAAAAGACGAGACCCTTCCGGTGTACTGTCCGAGGACCGGGAAAATAACGGAAAAACTCGGAAAAGAGGGCACCGTTCTCGACGAAGCCGAATTAAGCAGCATTCGGCAGCAGCTGGTAAGCGGCAGGGTCGTAAAAGGGTTTATTACCGGCAGCGGCGGGGTGTCCTCCGATTCAGCGCTGTATCAGCTTGCCGCAGAGCTTCCGGGATTGCGGGACCTCGAAAAGATGATAAACGCGGTCATTACTCCGGAAGGGGACGTAGATGAAACACTGCCCTCCCTGCAGTCGATTCGGAAGGGGATAACGAATTTACATACCGAAATACGTGCCATCGCCGTGTCGTATCTGCAAAATCCCGCGTACCGGAACTACGTTCAGGACCAGATGCCGGGGCAGAAAGACGGAAGGACGGTACTGCCGATAAAATCGCAGCACAAGCAGAAAATAAACGGCCTCGTGCAGGACATATCCGCGAGCGGGGCGACAATTTTTATAGAACCCTACGAGCTGGTAGAGAAAAACAACCAATTGGCAATTGAGAAAGGCAAATACCGGCAGGAGATACACCGTCTTCTTCAGGACCTGACAAAGAAGGTCCGGGAGTACGTACTGGAAATCGGGGAAACACGGGAAATACTTCTACGGATCGATTCTATTTACTGCCGGGCACGGTACAGCAGGGTCCACCGCTGCGGCAGGGTTGACATCAGCGGGGAGGAAATCGATTTACGCGGCGCCCGGCACCCCCTCCTCGGGAAAAGCGCCGTGCCTGTCAGGATCAGCTTCGGGCCGTCGGTCAGGATCTTGGTTATCTCCGGTCCGAACACCGGCGGAAAAACCGTTGCAATTAAAACGGCGGGGCTTTTGTCGGTAATGCACCAGTTTGGAATGAAACTGCCCGTGGAAGAGGGAAGCCGGCTGCCCGTGTTTTCAAATGTTTTTGCCGACATCGGGGACGAACAGTCGATCGATTTGTCCCTCTCTACCTTTTCGGGACATATGCGGCGGATTTCGGGAATTTGCGGGGAGGCGGATGAACGCTCCTTCGTGCTGTTAGATGAGCTCGGGAGCGGGACGGACGCGGTGGAAGGCGGCGCCCTGGCAATGGCCGTCCTGGATTATCTGTCGGACTTGGGCTGCAGGAGTATCGTGACAACCCATCAGAGTTCCCTGAAAAACTACGCTTTCGGAAAGGAAACAGCGGAAAACGCGAGTGTCGAATTCGACCTTGCGCTGCTGCGCCCCACCTTCCGCCTGCTGCACGGTGTTCCGGGTGAAAGCCACGCGCTCGAAATCGCGGAAATGATGGGAATGGGTCCGTCTATCATGAAGGCCGCCCGGAATTACCTTGAGCAGGGAGAGTCGAACATCAACACCATTATTAAAGAAATTACAAAAACACGGCAGGAACTGCTGAGGCGGAAGGAAGCGCTTGAGGAAACGGAAGAAGACCAGCGGAACAAGGAGGAGAACCTGCGGGCGAGGGAGTCGGCCCTGAAGCGGCGGCAGGAGGAGCTCCGCCGAGGGGACGTACGGGAGCTGCAGGAATTTGCAGGTGAAGCCAGGAAGCGGCTGGAAAACATGATCCGTGAACTGCGGGAAGGAGAAATTACCAGGTCGAAAACGAAGCAGGCGAAGCAGTTTATTCACGATCTTACGGAGCACCTGGAGGAGAAAGCGGCGGAAACCGAAGGAGCCGCGGAATGGGATGTCCCGGCGGAGGAAGCGGTCCCCTTTCGGTCGGGCATGGAGGTCGTCTTTTCCGAAAACCGGAACAGGGGCATCCTTCTTCGGAAAAAAAAGGAGAATCACTGGATTGTTGCCGTGGGCAATCTGAAAATCGAAGCGGATGAAACGGAACTGCGTCCCTTGAAACCGGAAAAGAAGCGTTCTCTTGCGGTTGATTATTCCGCCGAAAAAGTACAAATTCCAATGGAACTCGACATTCGGGGGATGCGGTACGAAGAGGCACAGGGGGAACTGCGAAAATATCTGGACAAAGCGGTGCTGCAGGGGATGGAAAGGCTCGAAATTATTCACGGCAAAGGAGAGGGGGTGCTGCAGGAAGCGGTGCGAACGGTGCTGCGTGAACTGCCGGTGGTGGAGGATTTCTTTTTCGCTTCTCCGGAAATCGGCGGGTTTGGAAAAACCATTGTAATGCTTAAGAAAAGCAATTGAAACATTTCCGGGGAACCGGTAGTCTTCTACTATAGAAGAGAGAATAACGACGGGGAAAACATGTTTATAGAAATATTTAAGCAAATTGTTACCGCGAAAGAATTTATTATTATCCTGATTGTGATGCTCATTGTTTTTCCAATTATATTTTCCTTGGCATCACGAAGCAAAAAACAGACGACGATCAAGAAAATACCGAAAAAAGCTGTACCGGCGGAAAAAAAAAGCCTAAAAATAATGACAATTCCGACGGCGGCATAGATAACGAGGAATGAAAACAATGAAAGGGATTCTGAAACTAATAACCGCGGCGGCTCTCATTGCCGTTCTTACATCCTGTATTGACATCGAAACTTCCATACAAATGAATGAAGATGGAGGCGGAACGGCGGCCGTCTCCTATTCCGTATCGAAGCTGGTAATGGAACTGGGACGGCTCGGCGATGACGACTCCTTTTCCCCCCTTCCCGTGTCGGAAACCGATTTTCTGGCAACGGCAGCCATGATCCCCGGTATGGAGGTCCGTTCGGTATCGGTGCGGGAAGACGAAACGGCGGTCAACATCGAATCGGAATTCGAGTTCGACTCCGCGGAAGCACTGTCAGCCTTTTTTTCCCCCGGCACGGAGAATGGCCCGTCCCTGACGCGGGAAGGAGAGGAAACGGTGTTCCGGTACACGCTCTTTACCGCGGCGGAGGAGATCAGCGATGAAAGTATGAAGATGGTGGAGTCATTTTTCGCTGAAGATGAAATTATACTTAGGCTAAGGGCCCCCTCCGATATCAATTCCGTAAGTCTCGGGACAGTCGAAGGGAATACGGCGGTCTATTCCGCCACGATCCTGGAAATTTTTTCAGAAAATAAGGACATTCTGTGGGAGGTCCGCTGGTGATATGAGAAATCGGAAGCTTGTCCAGTGGGAAGCGAAGCTGAAAAAGGTATTTGATGAAATTGACGATTACCTTGAAGATACCTACGGGAAGAAATATACCCTTCATCCCGCCAGACCGGGTCGCGGGGAAACGGCGAACAAGGAACACGACGGTTTGTTCAATATCGGAGCGTCGTTTTCAGCCGGTTACGGCTCGGAATACGGCCGGGGATACGTTGTCGACATCGATATGGTAACGCTGCAGCAGGTGCCGGATGAGGTTGAAGCGCAAATCGAAGAGGATGTGATGAAAAAGTTGAAAAAAGAGTTGCCTAAATATTTTCCGGATACTACTATACATATACACAAAGACGGCCGGATTATAAAGATCCACGGCGATCTCCGTTTATAGTGAGAGTTGAGATGATGCACAACAAAATGAAGAAGTTTTTACAAATATTGAAAGTGGAGCTGGAAGAACTGGAGGATGAACTTATCATGTTCGGTGAAATGCATCGGCAGCGGGAGCGGTCGGGAGAAATTACGACCTATGTCTTCAGAGAAAACATGAATTTGATAAAAAATGAAATATCCGGGCTGCAGGAGATTTTGCGTTCGGTAGACAGTTTTATGCCCGACCGTTACCGGAGTTTTGAGGAGATGGTCGAAGACCTGGACAGGAAAATAAAAGAACGCCTCCGGGAGAGTGAACATGCCGACGCGGCGTATGAACTCGTAAAGCGGAAGCTGCAAAAGGTACACGGGTACATACGAGATGAAACTTGATTTTCTACTTTCCATAGAATAGAATACCGTGACGAGGGAGATGCAATGGAAACACAATTACAGGAACTAATCGACAAAATTAAAAAAGAGGGCCTCGAGAACGCCGAACAGGAAGCTGAAAAAATTGTGGCGGAAGCCCGGCAGAAGGCCGAGGCAATTGTCGCGGAGGCCGAGGAAAAGGCGAAAAGCCTGCGGGACAAGGCGAAAAAGGAGATTCAGCAGCAGGAACAAGCGGGCAGGCAGGCCATGACACAGGCGGGAAGAGACGTTATTATCTCGCTGAAAAAAAAGATTACCGATATTTTTGATGATATTCTCCGGCGTGAAGTTGAAGAAGCTATGAAAGGCAGGGCGTTAGAGGAGATCATTTCGGTCGTCGTGAAGGAATGGGTCAAAAAAGGCTCCGCCGATATTGCCGTATTATTAGGTCCGGAGGACCTGAAAACCATCGAATCGAACCTGATAAAAGGGCTTCAGGATGAGATACGGCAGGGGGTGGAAATCAAGGTTTCCGACCATCTGCAGAACGGATTTTTTATAAGTGAAAAGGACGGTTCCGCCTATTATAATTTTTCAGCCGAAGGAATTGCCGAAATCATTTCCGAATATGTAAATCCGAAGCTTGCCGAAATTATGAAGCAGGCAGCCGAAGGGGAGTAAACGGTTTGAGTACCTATTATTACGCCGCCGCGGCGCTGCCGATGCTCTTTTTTCCCGACAAACCTTCTATTAGCGGTGAAGAGTTCATTTCTTTTTGCCGGGAGCAGCTGACGGAAGCCGATTTTACCGTATTGGAGGCGAGCCGGCTGGGCGGAACAGCGGAGGATGCCTCTTTGGAGGCGGCGCGGGACAGCATGATACTGAAAAAGTGGTATGTCTGGGAAACCGCGCTGCGGAACGAACTGGTGAAACAGCGGGCGGCGCGCCTGAAGAAGGACCCGGCGGATTACACCGCTGCAGGAGAGGAAATAATCGGGATGGAAGACACCGCAAAAAACGCGGTGTCCGGCGAGGACCCGCTGGAAACGGAAAAAAAACTGTATGAAGCGCGGTGGCGGTACCTCGAAGAACTTGGAACGAACATTTTTTTTACCCTCGACAGCCTGATCGTTTACTATCTCCAGCTGCAGCTGCTGGAAAAACTGAATAAATTCGACAGGGAGCGGGGTGAGGAAAATTTTAACGCTGTATACAGACAGATACGAGAAATAGAAAGCAATAGCGGAGTTAATCCATGAAGAGTACAGGAAAAGTTGTCGGAATTAACGGAAACATGATTACCGTACAATTCGACGGGGATGTTTCCATGAACGAAGTCGGATACGTAAACGTTGAAGACAAAAAGCTGAAATCAGAAGTAATCCGAATCGGCGGAAATCTCGCGGAGATGCAGGTCTTTGAAATGACCCGGGGGATCGGGATCGGTGATGCCGTTGATTTCACCGATGAAATGCTTGCGGTGGAGTTAGGCCCCGGTCTGCTGACGCAGATTTACGACGGTCTGCAGAACCCGCTTCCGAGCTTAGCGGAGGCGCACGGGTTTTTCCTCCAGCGGGGGGTATATCTTCCCGCGTTAGACGGAGAGAAGAAATGGAGTTTTACCCCCTCCGTACAGGAAGGAGCCACGGTTACCCGGGCCGAAACATTGGGAGTGGTGCCCGAGGGAATATTCGACCACCGCGTTATGGTGCCGTTCAACATGTACGGGTCCTACACGGTAAAATCGATAGCCGAAGCGGGTGAATATACGGTCCATGACACCATTGCTGCCGTTGAGGACGAAAACGGAAACACAACCGACATCAGCATGTCGTTTCAGTGGCCGGTAAAGCGCGCGATAGACGCTTACGCGGAACGGCTGCGGCCGGAGGAGCCGCTTGTAACGAAAATACGCCTTATCGACACCTTTATCCCCGTCGCGCGGGGAGGGACCTACTGTATCCCCGGGCCCTTCGGCGCCGGAAAGACGGTCCTGCAGCAGACTACCAGCAGAAACGCCGAGGTTGACATCGTTATTATCGCCGCCTGCGGAGAGCGGGCGGGTGAGGTCGTCGAGACACTCCGGGAGTTTCCGGAACTTCTCGATCCGCGTACGGGAAGGACGCTTATGGAGCGGACGGTAATTATCTGTAATACCAGCTCCATGCCCGTTGCGGCACGGGAGGCATCGGTATACACGGCGGTAACGATAGCGGAGTATTACCGGCAGATGGGACTGAATGTTCTTTTGCTTGCCGATTCCACATCCAGATGGGCCCAGGCGATGCGGGAGATGTCCGGACGTCTCGAGGAAATACCGGGAGAAGAAGCGTTTCCGGCATATCTCGAATCGGTCATTGCCGGTTTTTACGAACGGGCCGGTATCGTCCGGCTGAAAGACGGCACCATCGGTTCGGTTACCATCGGCGGCACCGTCAGTCCCGCGGGGGGGAATTTCGAGGAGCCGGTAACCCAGGGAACATTAAAAGTGGTAGGGGCCTTTCACGGCCTTTCGAGGGAACGGTCCGACGCCAGAAAGTATCCGGCCATCCATCCCCTGGACAGCTGGAGCAAATATCCCGGGCTGGTGGACAGAGACAAAACGGAATACGGCAGGGAGATGCTGTTCCGGGGCAACGAAGTAGATCAGATGATGAAAGTTGTCGGAGAAGAAGGGACCAGTTTGGACGATTATATTGTCTATCAGAAATCTGATTTTCTCGACAGCGTGTATCTGCAGCAGGACAGTTTCGATCCCGTCGACGCGGCGGTCAGTACCGAACGGCAGCGCTATACATACGACATCATCTTCGAAATACTGAGCGCGGAACTGCAGTTCTCTTCGAAAGAGGATGTTCGGCATTATTTCAATCAATTGCGGCAGCTCTTCCTCGACTACAACGGTTCGGAATGGAAAACGGACCAGTTCAAGGAAATCGAAAGAAAAATCAAAGATATGATTACGGAAAAGAAAACGGGTATCGACCGGCGGGCAAAGGAAATCCTGGAAGCCGGCAGTGCGGGAGCGTAAGAAATGAGAAAAGTATACAGCAAAATAGAAGCAATCGCGGGAAACGTTATCACCGTTTCGGCGGAGGGGATAAAATACGGAGAACTTGCGGAGGTGAGCTCCGGCCACGGACAGTCCTTAGCCGAGGTCATCCGGCTGCATAACGATAAAGTATCTCTTCAGGTATTTTCGGGAGGCCGCGGTGTTTCCACCGGCGACGAAGTCCGCTTTTTAGGACACCCCATGCAGGTCTCCTTTTCCGACAATCTCTTAGGCCGAATTTTTACCGGAAGCGGCGAACCCAGGGACAAGGGTCCGGCCCTTACGGAAAACATGATAGAAATCGGAGGGCCGTCGGTAAACCCGGCAAAGCGGATAATCCCCCGAAACATGATCCGCACCGGAATTCCGATGATCGACATCTTCAATTCTCTCGTTGAATCGCAGAAACTGCCGATTTTTTCCGTTTCCGGGGAACCGTACAATCAGCTGCTCGCCCGTATCGCGATGCAGGCGGAAGTCGACATGATTATTCTCGGGGGAATCGGCTTGAAATACGACGATTACCTCTTTTTTCGAGACAGCTTGGAAGAGGGCGGCGCCTTGAGCAGGACGATATTTTTCGTTCATACCGCTTCCGACCCCATTGTCGAAGCGCTTCTCGTGCCGGACATTTCACTGGCGGTGGCGGAAAAATTCGCCCTGAAGGGGAAGAAAGTTCTCGTTCTCTTAACCGACATGACCAACTTTGCCGATGCCTTGAAGGAAATCGCTATTACCATGGAGCAGGTCCCGTCCAACCGGGGATATCCGGGGGACCTCTACAGCCAGCTGGCGGCACGGTACGAAAAGGCGGTGGACTTCGAAGGCGCCGGCTCGATTACCGTTCTCGCGGTCACCACTATGCCGGGTGACGATGTTACGCACCCGATCCCCGACAACACCGGCTACATTACCGAGGGGCAGTACTACCTGAGGAACGGACGGATCGAACCTTTCGGAAGTCTTTCCCGTCTGAAGCAGCTGGTCAATCAATCGACCAGGGCCGACCACCGCTCCCTGATGGACGGCATGATAAAGCTGTACGCCGCGTATAAAGAATCAATGGAAAAAAAATCCATGGGGTTCAGGATGAACGATTGGGACGAAAAGCTGCTGAAATACGGTGAAATATTTGAACGGGAAATGATGGACCTCTCCGTAAATATTCCCTTGGAAGAGGCGCTGGACAACGGCTGGAAAATCCTGGCCGAATGTTTTACATCGGAAGAAACGGGGCTCCGGTCGGACCTGCTTTCCAATTTTTGGCCGAAAGAGGCGGAGAAACCTGTAGAAGTGACGACATAATTATGGCGAATGTTAAACTGACAAAAAACGAGCTGAAAAAACAGCGGGACGCCTTAAAGCGGTTTCAGCGCTATCTGCCCACCCTAATCTTGAAAAAACAGCAGCTGCAGATGGTCATCCGTCAGGTAGAGGCGAAGGAGCGGGAAAAGCGGCGGGAACAGGAGTTTGTACGGGAAAATATACAATCCTGGATAGCGGTTTTCGGGGAGGAATATCCCCTCGCTGACCTCGTTTCCATCGAGTCGGTGGATACGGACACCGGAAATATCGCCGGTGTAGACATTCCGGTTTTCACGGCCATTCGGTTCAAAGAGACGGAATACGATCTTTTTACCACCCCCGTCTGGATCGATACAGCGGTGCAGCGGCTGAAAGCGATCATTGCCCTGGACGAAGAGGTGAAAATACTGAAACGGCAGGTGGAACTTCTCAATCAGGAACTTCGGACAACGAGTCAGCGGGTGAATCTTTTCGAAAAGGTAAAGATTCCTGAAACAAAGGAAAATATCCGGGTAATAGGGATTTACCTCGGAGACCAGCAGACAGCCGCGGTTGTACGGGGGAAAATAGCAAAAAATAAACTGGTAAAGGAAGCCTGAACATGATTGTTCCGATGAAAAAAGTGTTCCTCCTCGTTGTAGAAAAAGAAAAGAAGAGTGCACTGCGGAAACTCAGCAAACTCGGGGTACTGCACATAGAAACAATTCCCGGTGAAAGCGCCGAATTGACCGAGCTTTTAGAACGGAAAGAAAAAACCGAATTCGCGTTGATGAACATTTCCAACGAACAGGCAAAGGATGTGGAGGAGATCGTTACCGACGAATCGGTTGCCGCTTCCGTGAAAACGGAGGATGTGCGGGTCCGGGAAGAAATTGAACACATCCTGGCGCTTGCTGAACAGAAAAAAGAGGCCTTCGAGGAACTGGCGAAACTGAACCGGGAATACGATAAACTATCGGTGTGGGGCAATTTCGACCCCAGGGATATCGGGGCCCTTCAGGAGAAAGGGGTCCTTCTCCGCCTGTATCAGGTGTCGAAGGATGAATTCGAGACCATAGAGGCAAAGGACAAATGCTTTATTGTCAACAAGACAAAAAACATGGTCCGATTCGCCTTCGTTGCAGGCGGAGAAGAGGAGCTCCCTCCGTTTCCGGCGGTGGCGCTTCCCGAAATGGGTTTAACGGAGCTCGAGGAACGGACCGGGCAGCTCGAGCAGGATATCCGGAATGTCGATGAGACGCTCTGTCACAAACACTACGTCCGCAAGGCCATTGAAAAAGAACTGGAAGAGATTGACGGTAAAATCTATTTCGAGCAGGCCCATCTCAGCATGGGTGTCGACGAAAAAATTGCCTATCTGAAAGGGTTTGCCCCGGAAGAGACGGCAGGGACCCTCAAGG
>CAZSGZ010000060.1:0-16488 GCA_964606455.1 uncultured Spirochaetales bacterium | reverse complement strand
CCCTTCGACTATAACGATCTCGAGGAGATATTGGCCCAAGAATTAGAGGAATGATGAACAGCGACGGCGGTACATCCGCGTTCCATGCACGTATTTTCGGCCGTGTTCAGGGTGTGGGGTTTCGCTATTCCGCTCGGCAGGAAGCCGTTCGGAGGAATTTGACCGGCTGGGTGCGGAACCTGCCCGACGGCAGTGTTGAGGTTGTCTGCGAAGGAGAAACTGCCCGGGTTGACGCATTCGCGCGGTGGCTGAAAAAAGGTCCTCCCGGGGCGAGGGTTACGGATGTGGATTTTAAAAAAGTTCAATATAAAGGGGTTTATAACCGCTTTACCGTGGAAGTATAAAAACGGCCGTCCCCGGAGGAACGGCCGTTTTCCTGTTATCTGTTATTTCTTTCTTTACCGTTTTATGGAATAAAACGCCGCGCTGCCCGGATACTGTGCAGTGTCTTCCAAGAGACTTTCAATTCGCAGGAGCTGGTTGTACTTGGACAGTCGGTCGGACCGAGAGAGAGAACCGGTTTTAATCTGGCCGGTTTCAAGCGCAACGACCAGGTCGGCAATAAAGTTGTCTTCCGTTTCGCCGCTTCGGTGGCTGACAATCGCGGTGTAGCCGGCTTTTTTCGCCATTTCCACGGCTTCGTAGGTTTCGGTCAGACTTCCGATTTGGTTGACTTTAATAAGAATCGAGTTTGCTATGCCCTTTTCGATGCCCTGCCGCAGCCGGGCCGTATTTGTTACAAAAAGATCGTCTCCAACGAGCTGCACTCGGCTGCCGATTTTGTCAGTCAGGACCTTCCATCCGTCCCAGTCGTTTTCGTCCATACCGTCTTCGATGGAGATTATGGGATATCTGTTCGCCCAGTCCTCCCAGAAGGACGCCATTTCTTCCGACGTAAGTTCCCTGCCGTCCGATTTTTTAAAGACATACCGTTTTTTTCCGGCATCGTAGAACTCGGATGCCGCCGGATCGAGGGCGATAAAGATGTCCTCCTCCGGTTTGTACCCCGCCTTTTCGATACTGGCAAGAATTACTTCCAGGGCTTCTTCGTTGGATTTGAGGTTCGGGGCAAAGCCTCCTTCATCGCCGACGGCGGTACTGTAGCCTTTCTCTTTCAGGACCCCTTTCAGCGTGTGAAAAACTTCGGTAATCATCCGGATTCCGGCGGAACAGCTCGGCGCGCCGACGGGCATAATCATGAACTCCTGAAAATCAACCGAATTGTCCGCGTGGGAACCGCCGTTGATGATGTTTGCCATGGGGACCGGCAGCATGGATGCGTGAAAGCTGCCGAGATATTTAAATAATGGTACATTGAGGAAATCTGCCGCGGCACGCGCGACTGCCATGGAAACGCCTAAAATTGCATTGGCGCCTAATTTCTTTTTATTGTCGGTGCCGTCGAGTTCGATCATCGTCCGGTCGATATCAACCTGATCGAGGGCGTCTAGGCCGACGAGTTCCGCTGCAATGATGTTATTGACGTTGTCGACGGCCTTTTTCACGCCCTTTCCCATAAACCGTCCCTTGTCTCCGTCCCGCAGCTCCACGGCTTCGTGCTCTCCGGTGGACGCGCCCGAGGGGACGGCTGCTCTGCCGAAGGAGCCGTCTTCGAGCATAACATCGACTTCGACCGTGGGGTTTCCCCGCGAATCGAGAATTTCTCTTCCTTCAATGTACTCAATAATACTCATGTGTATCTCCTGTCTTTATTATAAAACGTTTCCTAGAATATGTAGACAATTGCGAAGAGGTGTCAAGGGTTTTCCGCCGTTTTTGCCTTGACCGGTATTGTACCCTTTCTTTACAATAAGGGGCGCATGAAATATTCCCGTCTTCTAGGTAAAACATTGCGGAAGTCCCCGAAGCAGGTGAAATCGAATGGGTACGCCCTTCTGCACCGGGGAGGTTTTGTCCGGCCTCTCGCTAAGGGGCTCTATTCGTATCTGCCGCTGGGGATGAAGGTAATTGAAAATATTAAAAAAGTTATTCGGGAGGAGCTTGGAAGCTTAAACGGTCAGGAAATCCGGATCCCTATGGTCAACCCCTATGAAATTTGGAAACGGGGCGGACGTCTGGAGCTTCTCGATAAGGAGCTGGTCCGGTTTAAGGACCGGGACGGCAGGAGCCTTGTTTTGGCCCCCAGCCATGAAGAGGCGATGATCGAAATTGCCCGGTCCACGATTAAATCATACCGGGACCTTCCGCTTTTCGTGTATGAGTTTCAGGACAAGTTCCGGGATGAAGAAAAAACAGGGTTCGGACTGGTCAGAGCGAAAGAGTTTTTAATGAAGGATGCCTATTCCTTTCACCGCTCTTATACGAATTTAAATAACTTTTTTCCAAAGATCTATGCTGCGTATCAGCGCATATTTGAACGGCTGCAGGTGGAAACGATAACGGCCGAGGCCGGTGTCGGATATATCGGAGGGGAAAAATCGTATGAGTTTCTCGCTCCCTTAGGGTACGGGGATGATGTGGTTATTCAGTGTACGAATTGCGGGTATGCCTCAAACCGGGAGGTTGCGGTTGGAATAAAGGAGTACTCGACGGAAGTTCCCCGGACCCTTGAAGTTGTCGCCACCCCCGGCTGTACGACAATGGACGACCTTGCCGCCTGCCTGGAACTGCCGAAGGCAAAACTCACGAAGGCAATGGTGTACAAAACGTCACCCGGCTATGTAATGGCCCTGGTCCGGGGGGATTACGAGGTCAGTCTGGAAAAACTGGCACGCTGTCTCGGCCGTCCGGTATTACGGAAGGCTACTGCCGGGGAACTCGATGCTAACGGTCTGCTGCCGGGCTACCTTTCCCCGATCAACCTCGATGCGGCAATGGAAGTGGTGGTGGACGAAACGGTATCCAATTCCTCAAATCTGGTTGTAGGGACCAATCAGGAGGGATACCACTATCTCAATGTAAACTTCGGACGGGACTATGAAAGTGAATGTGTCGCCGATATTTCTCGGATCAAGAAGGAGAATTACTGTATTCAGTGCGGCCACATCCTGTCGGAGATACACGCCATGGAGCTCGGCAATATTTTTAAGCTCGGACAGTTTTACACACGGAAAATGGAGCTTGTCGTCAATGATGAAAACGGTGAATCGATCTATCCCTATATGGGGGCCTACGGCATCGGGATCGGAAGGCTGATGGTGGCGATTGTAGAGGCAAATCATGACAGCCGCGGGATCCTTTGGCCGCCGAACCTGGCGCCCTACAAGGGTTTTCTCATGGGTATCGGCCGGGCCTTTCGCGTCCGGCAGGCGGTGGAACAGATCCACGACGATTTCATCGATGACGTGCTGCTGGATGACCGGGAGGAGTCGCCGGGGGTAAAATTCAAAGATGCCGACCTGATCGGGCTGCCGCTGCGGATTGTCGTATCGACGAAAAATCTTCAGAATGGCAAGGTGGAATTGCACGACAGAAAAACCGACGATACGTGGCTGGTGTCCATGGATAAGATCCATGATGTTTTGAAAACATGGAGGCGGTAAGATGCGGTTTGCCCTGTCTCCCGAAATAACGGACCAGATTATTTTTGCCATGGAAAACCAGACGGAGAAAACGGTGTTCGATACGGAGGCAAAAGAGACCTTGAAGGAAAGTCTCCTGCCGAAACCCGTGGATGCCGGCAGGTATGTGGATATCCCCGAGTGGAACTCTTTCAGCGGTTTTCAGCTTATGGAGAAGTTTGTAGCGGGACTCCGCAACCCCGTGTACCGGGAGGCCCTCCGGAACGCACTTTCCCGGGGACGGGGGGTGTTTCGGCAATTTAAAGATGTTCTGAAAGAAAACAGGGAAATTGAACGTCTTTGGTATTCCTTCAAGGAAAAAGAGATGAAACGGCTGGTAAAGGAGTGGTATCTAAGCCTTTCCGAGCTGTGGGGGTGTGAAAACCTCGATGAAGACTTGGAATTTTTGGAGGAAACCGAAGATATCATTGCCGAAGACTTCATTTTCGATACCGCCGCGGCTGATATCGGTTTCGATGCCTTGAAGAATTACGATAAATCCGGCTTTTTTGAGGCACTAAGCGGGCATGATCCCTTGTGGGCCGAGAATATGTACGGGGAACGGCTGAAGGGGCTGCCGGAAATGGACGGTCCGGCCTCAAAATACTGTATTGCCCGCTCCCCGGCGGGAGATTTTGCCGGTTTCCTCTGGGCGGTGTCGACTTCTCCAAAGGAACTGAAGATCGTCCAGATTTACATTCTCGAGGAATTCCGCGGTCTCGGCCTTGCGGCGGTATTAGCGGACCATTTTATCGGTGAAATAATCGAAACAGGCGAATATCGGTATATCGATATTGAATTGTTCGGCAGCGGGCTTGCCTTAGGGGAGCATTTCGAGCACGGAAATTTTGCCCTTACTGCTAAAACCTATACCTTAAACTGCCGGGATTGGGATTAAAAAAAGGCTTTGCTTGCAAATTCGGGAAAAACACTTTATACTAGGTTATTAAAATGTAACTTTACCAAGGAGGAAAAAAGTGAAGAAAGTACTATTCATTCTGCTTTCTCTGCTGCTGATTGCCGGCGTTGTTTTCGCGGGCGGAAAGCAGGAAAAAGAGGAAAGCGGAAAAGTAGAAAAAGAAGACAAGGTTGAGGTGGAAAAGGCCGCCGCGAAACCGGAAATTAAAAACCCGGATTCGTTTATTTACGCAACCTACGGGACTATCGATACGCTGGATCCGGCAAAAGCCTACGACTCGGCGTCGTGGCAGAACATGCGTCTGCTCTACGATACGCTGGTCGACTACAAAGGCGAAGCAACCGACGAGTTTGTTCCCTTAGTAGCGGCTGAAGTTCCTACGGTGGAAAACGGAGGAATTACCAACAGCGGTAAAACCTATACGTTTAAAATCAGGAAGGGCGTAAAATTTCACTCGGGAGATACCCTTACTCCCGAAGATGTTGAATACAGCATCGAGCGGAATATGGTTTTGGACCCGGACGGCGGTCCGAACTGGATTTGGTTTCAGGTGTTTTTCGGCGACCGCTACAGTTCACGGGACGGAGACGGCAACTTCCAAGTAAGTTTTGACGAAATCGATGCCGCCGTGGAAGTCGAAGGGGATTCGGTGGTTTTCAATTTAGCGAACCCTTTTCCCCCGTTTTTAAGCGTCCTAGCCGGCAGGTGGGCTTGTATTGTCAATAAGTCCTTCAGCGCGGAAAACGGCGACTGGCCCGGAACGGCCGCGACCTGGAAAGACTACAATAATCCGGCGGAAGATCAGGAAGGCCTGCATGATATCGAAGACGGTTCCGGTCCTTACAAACTGGCACGCTGGGACAAGGGCGTCGAAATGGTCCACGAACGGTTCGACGGATACTGGGGCGACAAGCCTCCTCTGCGGAGGGTTTTCTACAAAGTCGTCGACGAATGGTCCACCAGAAAGCTGATGCTCCTGCAGGGCGATGCCGATGTTGTACAGGTTGACGCGCTTTACTACGAAGAAATGGAAAAAGAGGAAAACCTCAAAGTATACAGAGATCAGCCCACCCTCGTTATCGGCGGTGTTTACTTTAACCGGGATATCGCGGCGCAGGACAATCCCCTTATCGGTTCGGGCAAACTGGACGGAGACGGTATTCCGCCTGATTTCTTCCAAGATGAAGACGTTCGCTGGGGTTTTACCTACGCGTGGAATGAGGATATTTTCTTGAAAGATATCGGTGCCGGGTCCTATACCGACCCCGTTACCCCATTCCCCATCGGACTTCCCTACAGGAACGAGTCCGTCAAGAGACCTCCACATGATCCGGCAAAAGCGGAAGAGCATTTCAAGAAAGCCTTCGGCGGTGATCTTTGGGAAAACGGTTTTAAAGTGGACATGCTCTACAACGAAGGAAACGACGTCCGCCGGGCATGCGCGATGCTCCTTGCGGAGAACGTAATGAAACTGAATCCGAAGTTTGAAATTAACGTTCGCGCGGCTGAATGGTCCGAATACGTTGATATGATCCGGAAAAGCAACATGCCGGTATTCTGGTGCGGCTGGGCCCCCGACTATGCCGACCCGGACAACTACGCGAACCCGTTCATGCACTCCTCGGGACACTGGGCACATAGCATCAGTTATTCCAATCCTGAAGTCGACAAGCTGATCGAAGAAGCGGCTATCTCCCTGGACCCGGAAGTACGGAGAAAGAATTACTACAAACTCCAGGAGATGTACATCGAAGAGACCATCGGTATTATTTACGGACAGTCACTGGACAGATACTTCTTCCGGGACTGGGTTAACGGCTATTTTTTCAATCCCATGGCCAGCCATCCCGAGTTCGAACATGTCCGGTTCGGGTTTACAAAGGAATATTAGTCACAGAGTATTGTGAAAAAAAGGGTTTCGGGTCCGCCCGGAACCCTTTTTTTTCCTTGCATTATCAGCTATGTTGACGTAGAATCAAAACCCAATATGCTGATAATTGAAAAAATTTTGTGGAGAGACAAGGGTGGGACTTCTTAATTATATTATACGCAGATTACTTCTCATGGTCCTCGTTCTTATCGGAGTTTCCCTGCTGGTATTTGCGATCATGATGCTGATTCCGCCGGGGCAGCGGGTGGGAATTTACGTGCACGGCGAGAAGGTGACCCCCGCTCAGATGGAGTCGCTTATCGAGAAGTACGGCCTCCGGGACCCTTTCCCGGTGCAGTATTTCCGCTGGATACAAAATATTTTTAAAGGGGACTTCGGCTTTTCCGTTACCGCAAGCGCCCCGGTGATAGAGGGCTTTAAGCGGTATTTTCCGGTTACCTTCGAACTGGTGCTGTTCGCCACGCCCCTTATTGTCCTCGTGGGGATATGGCTCGGTACCGCCGGGGCCGTCCACAAGGACAAACCGATAGACCACGGGACACGGGTGTTTGCCATATTCGGCTACTCCCTCCCCACTTTCTGGCTGGGGCTGCTGCTGCTGATGGTCCTGTACGGTTATTTCGGGATTTTTCCGCCCGGGGTCGTGTCGAACGAAGGAAAGGACCTTTTGTTCAGTCCCGAGTTCCGGCGCTACACGGGGCTTATTACCATCGATGCTATTTTAAACTGGGAATGGGGGCTGTTTTGGGACGGTCTGTACCATCTTATCCTTCCCGCCGTCAATCTGGTTATTTTAAACAGCGCCCTTATCCTCAGGCTGATGCGGTCGAGTATGCTCGAAGCCTTAGGCCAGGATTATATCCGCACCGCCATTGCCAAAGGAGCAAGCACACGTGCGGTTATCAATCTTCACGCCAGGAGAAACGCCATGATTCCTGTAATAACGATTTCCGGCTACATGTTCGCGGTGCTGATGGCGGGGATGGTTATTACCGAAACGATATTCGTTCGTGAAGGAATCGGCCGGTGGATGGCAAGGGCCGCGCTGCAGCTGGACGTTCCGGCAATTATGTTTAATGTGCTCTTTTTAGGAACAATTTTTGTAACGGTCAATTTAATTGTAGATATTATTTACGCTTACGTCGATCCGAGGATCCGGCTTACCTAACTAAGGAGATATGGAACAGCATGTCTGATTTTAATGTAAAAGCGGAAGTTGAAGCAAAGGAAATACAAGCAACAACGGAGCCTGAAAAGAAAAAAGTAAACAGACACCCCCTCTGGCAGGAGGTGATATTTTCATTCAAACGGTTTATCAAGAATCCTCTTACCATTATCGGACTGACGATTATCTTGGGTTTTGCCGTGGTGGCTGTCCTTGCGCCCGTGCTGGCACCGCCGGAAATGCCCCAGCGGCCGTACCAGATACCCCATTCCGGGTGGGCGCTGGCGCCGAGCCCGCCGTCGGCGGAAAACCCGCTGGGGACACTGGAGCAGCAGTACGATATCTTATACGGCCTCATCTGGGGGACGCGGCACGCCTTTCGGATCGGTTTTCTGGTCGTTCTCGCCAATCTGGTTATCGGTGTTGTCCTGGGATCCCTGGCGGGATATTTCGGCGGGATCATCGATGAAGTTATAATGCGGATAGCGGACATTTTTTATGCCATACCCTTCCTCGTTATGGCGATGGCCCTGGTGGTGGCCATCGGGAGGGGACTGCAGTCAATTATCCTGGTTATGGTCATCCTCGGCTGGCCTACCTATACGAGGATGATTCGAGGCGAAATTCTGTCGGTCCGCGAGAAGGACTATGTTCTTGCCGCGAAGGCGAGCGGGGCGTCGCATCTAAAAATTATCTTTTCCCATATCCTTTCCAACTCAATATATTCGGTCATTATTCTTGCATCCATGAATATCGGGACGACCATCCTTACCGCGGCCGCTCTCTCCTTCTTGGGCCTCGGCTCCGAAGCGGGATATGCCGACTGGGGGCAGATGGTTGCCATGTGCCGGGACTGGATTATCGGGCCGCCGGGCAACAGGCTGGCTTACTGGTATGTTGTGTTTATTCCCGGGTTCACCATTACTCTCTTTGTTCTCGGCTGGAACCTTCTCGGGGACGCGGTCCGGGACGTTTTCGACCCGAAGGTAAGGAGACGATAGCGGAATGGCAGCGGAAGCATACAAAGCGGCGGAAACGGCCGAAAAAGAAAAACTGATAGAAACACACAACCTGTATACAAACTTTTACACATACGAGGGTGTTGTAAAGGCGTTAAACGGCGTCAGCATTGTCGTTAAACACGGCGAAACCTACGGCCTCGTCGGTGAGTCCGGCTGCGGGAAGAGCGTAACCGTCAGGTCTTTGATGCGGATTGTTCAGGAACCCGGAAAAATAGAAGGCGGAGATATTGTTTTATTTTTAAGCGAGGAGGACCGGAAACAGGGAATTAATTTGCTTAAGCGAAGCGAAGCGTTTATGCAGTCCGTCCGGGGGAATGATATTTCGATGATATTTCAGGAGGCAAGCTCCTCGTTAAATCCGGTGCTCTCCATCGGCTATCAGGTGGGGGAGAGTTTCCTCCTGCATAGAATGACGGCGGTCCTGGAAAAAACAATTGCCAGGATCGACGAAGAGTTGACGTATAAAAAAATCGGCAGGGGCTGGCGGAAAGTCCAGCGGAATATTTTTACCAAAGAACTTGCGACACAGCGGAAGTTCCAGAAAAATGTGGCGGAGATCGATACTCGGCTGTACGAACTGGAAGACAAGAACGATCAGGCATCGGAAAAACTCAAGAACGAGCTGAACCGGAAACGGGAAAAGCTGCGGAAGTCGAGCGGGTTGGCAAAATTCGCAAACCGTTTTCCGGTCTTGAAACGGTATAAAAAGAACCTGGTAAAAACGGTAAAAGAGATGGCGGTGGAATTGCTTACCGAACTCGGCGTTCCGAATCCGGGGAACGTTGTCGACCGGTATCCTCATGAGCTGTCCGGCGGAATGCAGCAGCGGATTGTAATAGCAATCGCCCTCGCCTGTCATCCCAAGCTGCTGATTGCGGACGAACCGACGTCGAACCTCGACGTTACCATTCAGGCGCAGATTCTCGATTTGATAAAAACCCTCAAAGAAACGACGATTTCCTCGGTTTTATTTATTACCCACGATCTTGGAGTGGTTGCCGAAGTGTGCGACCGGGTAACGGTTATGTACGCGGGAGATACCTGTGAAACCGCGGCGGTTGGTGAACTTTTTACAAATCCTCTGCATCCCTATACCAAAGGGCTGTTGAAATCCGTTCCAAAGGTGGAACAGAAGGAAGCACTGGATACAATTCCAGGCATTGTTCCGAACCTGGTTAATCCGCCCTCCGGCTGCAGGTTCCACCCCCGCTGTCCGCATGCAATGGAAATATGCGCCGAAGAAAAGCCGCGGACCTATATGAATCCCGACAACCCGGAGCATACCGTAGCTTGTCATCTTTACCGAGAAGAGGAAGCGGTACAATCATGAGTAACAACATTATCGATATCAGACAATTGAAAAAGTATTATCCGGTAAAGGCGGGGGTTTTTAAACGCCACGTGGATGACGTACAGGCAGTTGATGATTTGGACCTGCAAATTCGGACCGGGGAATGCCTCGGCCTTGTAGGGGAGTCCGGCTGCGGAAAAACGACCTTGGGAAAAACTATTTTACGGCTGCACGAGTCGACCTCCGGCCGTATTTACTATAACCAGCCGGAAAACGAAATAGAAGAAGTCGAAGCGCTTCTAAGAGGCCCTAACGACCGCGTACCGAAGGCGGCTCTGGATAAATTGAAGAAGATGGACATTACCAAGCTCGGCCGCCGGCGGATGCATGAACTCCGTAAAAAACTGCAGATTGTTTTCCAGGACCCTTCGAATTCCCTCGATCCGAGGCTTTTAGTTAAAAAAATCGTTTCCGAACCGCTTACAATTCATAAAACTGTTCCGGCAAAGGAAATTAACGACAAGGTCCTCGAACTCCTCGACCGTGTCGGTTTAGGGAAAACACATATGATGCGCTACCCCCACGAGTTTTCCGGCGGACAGCGGCAGCGGATAGCAATAGCAAGGGCGCTTGCCACGAACCCGGACTTTATTCTCATGGACGAGCCGACCTCGGCACTGGATGTTTCCGTCCAGGCGCAGATCCTCAACCTGCTGCAGCAACTGCAGGGGGAGTTCGAGTTAACGTATCTGTTCGTTACCCATCATCTCCTGGTGGTCAAGTACATCAGCCAGCGGATTGCCGTTATGTATTTGGGAAAGATCGTCGAAATATGCAATTCCGCCGATCTGTTTACCGATACCCTTCATCCCTATTCAAAGGCCCTTCTTTCGGCCATCCCGGTGCCCGATCCGTTTACAAAAAAGGAACGGATTATTTTAAGCGGCGATGTGCCGAACCCCCTTAACCCGCCCTCGGGCTGCAGGTTCCATCCGCGCTGTACCTACGCGAAGGAGATCTGCAGAGAGGTCGAGCCGCGGCTGGAGAAATCAGGAGACAGCCATTTCGTGTCCTGTCATCGGTGGAAAGAACTCTAGCGGCGCCATGAAACGGCTGCCGGTTTTCTCAATTTTCGTAACGGTGTTCCTGCTGCTATCGGCCTGCGGACCGGAGGGCGAAAGCCTGCGCGGGCAGGGAAGCGGCCCGGCATTAGAGAATTCCGCGGCGGACGACGCCGGACCGGTTTTCACGCTTATAACTGCCAATCCAATATCGAGTATCGACCCGCACGCCGCGGCGACGTCGGCGGAACGTCACATTGCCGGCGCCTTGTTCGAAGGTCTGCTTACCGCGGCCCCGGACGGCGAAGGAGTGCGGCCGGGGCTTGCAAAGGAATGGGAGGTCGGCGAAGACGGACGGACATACACGTTTTTCCTTAGGGAAACCGTATGGACCGACGGGGTGCCCGTTACGGCACAGACGCTGGTCGATTCCTGGCTGCGGCTGCTGGATCCCGCCCGCGGTTCTCCCTACGCTTGGATGCCGGTCGGGTTTCTTCGGGGAGCGGAGGCGTACAATGCCGACGAAGCGGGCCCGGAAGCGGTGGAAATGAGTGCCGTGGATGAGTATACCTTCCGCATGGTGTGCCGGGACAGGATGCCCGCCTTGGAGGAAATGCTGACAGATCCCGCGCTGGCTGCGGTGCCCGGACATGTCATTGTCCGTTTCGGCGAGGACTGGACGGAGCCGGAACATATTGTGAGTAACGGGGCCTTCCTCCTCGAGGGGCCCGAAACAAACAGCGATATTATTCTTCAAAAAAATGAACGGTACTGGGACAAAGAAAACTTGAAGCTATCCGAGGCGCGGGTACTGGCCGCGCGGGATGCCGAAGCAGCCGCGGCTGCATATAACGCGGGAGAGGCAGACTGGTGTATCGGCGGGTTTGGAATGCTGCCGTCGGATATGGAAAACCACGAAGACCTTCACCGCTGTCCCGGTCCGGCGGTTTACTACTATATCTTTCAGACGGAACGCCCCCCCTTCGGCGATGTTCGAGTAAGAAAAGCCCTGGCGATGTCGGTGGATAAATCGATGTTTCCCATGGTCCCGGCTGACGGTATAGTACCGCCTCTTCCCGGGTATCCCGGCTGTGACGGAAACGGTTATGACCCGGAAGCGGCGAAAGACTATCTTGCCCGTGCCGGGTTTCCGGGAGGCGCGGGTTTCCCCCGGTTCGAAATTCTGTACAACCCTTCGGAGGAGCACAAAGAAACCGCGGAGATATTGCAAAAACAATGGGCAGCGGTTCTCGGTATCAGCTGCATTCCGGTGGAAAAAGAGTGGAGGAGCTACCTGGCACACCGGGCGGCGGGTAATTTCCAGCTTGTACGTGCCGGCTGGAGAAGCAATGTTTCCGACCCCGCGCGGTTTTTATCGATGTTTGTAAGCGGTTCCGCCTACAACTGCGGCCGGTATGCCGCTCCCGGTTTCGACAGGCTGATGGAAGAAGCCTCGGGCAGGACGGGGGCGGAACGGCTTTCCGTTCTTGCGGAGGCCGAGGATGTGCTTATTACCGAAGATCAGGCGGTGCTGCCCCTCTATTACTACAGCAGTTCGAATCTCATCGATACAGCGAAATGGGGCGGGTGGGCCGGCAATGTTATGGACTATCACCCGCTAAAAGGAATATATTTACTGCAGTAAATGAAAAAGAAAGCAAACAGGCGGACAATAGATAATCAGGTAATAACCTATTTCGTTATTATCGCGGTCATTATCGGCCTTGTCGCCTATGCCTCGCGGGGGGTCCTTTTCCGGCCGTGGACCGCTCGTACCCGTGTGTCCGCTGTTTCCGACGGACATCTCGTCTATATTTTCGGGGGGTTGGACCGTCATAACCTTCCCTTGGAAGGAATACTGCGTATTAATCTCGAAGAGAAAAAAATTAAACAGGCCGCTAAATTACCGACACCGCGTTACGCGGCGGCGGCGGTGTTGTCCGGGGATACGGTTTATCTTGCCGGAGGGTATGACAACAAAACGTATTATACGGAAGTCCTTGCTTTCGATACAAAAACGAACGGCCTGACGATGATCGCGGAACTTCCGGAACCGAGATGCTACGGAGGACTGGCCGTATACGGGGACAAACTGTATTACTTCGGGGGGTGGAACGGGAAACGGATCGCGGACACGGTCATCGAAATCGATCTTGCTGCGGGTACGAGCAGCGAGCTTTCGGGGCCGACGGAACCCCTGCAGTTTCAAACTGCCCTGCAAGCGGGCCGGCACCTCTATCTCTACGGCGGAGAAACGGAAACGCTGGAGTATAACAGGACCTTCTACGTTATCGATTTGGCCTCATTAACGGTTGTCCGGCGGTGCAGTCTGCCGGCAGGGCTGGTCCGGAGCCCCGCGGCGGTGTCGGAGGATACGGTTTATATCGCGGGCGGGTGGAGCAAAGGGCCTTTGAAAAAGGTGTTTCGGGTCCGGCCCCGGGCGGAACCCCCGGATTGTACGGTGCTGGGTGAAATTCCCTACAGCTGCGAGGATACGGCACTTGCCGCGTATAATAATACCTTGTACCTTATCGGCGGCAGCGAGGAACGATTCAAACGTCAAATCCGGATAGTAAGAATAGATCCGGAAACGCTGAATAGTGAGAGCCTTCTTTTTAAAAGTTTTGTTTGGTGGTAGCGGGCATGCTCAGACTGCAGTATTTCCTGGGCCGGAGTGGACGAAATCCCTCCCGATATGTTCTTTTCTGTATTGTCTTTTTTCTGTTCGGGTTCGTTCTTGCTTTTTCAAGTGTCGATATTCCTCCTTTCGTTTTTATCCATGAGGCCGGCCATTCCGTTATCGCGAAGATGCTGGATGTCAGGCTGGAAAAAACCAGCTCGAGCTCGTATATCATGTATTTGGAAAAAGGCGGGGCTGTACGGAACTATACTCGGGTCCTGCATGCCGGGTATAAGGGCGAGCTGCTGTTGTGGTATGTGCTTACAATTGTTTTGTTTCTGGTAAATGTCCGCCGGATTCGACACAGTAAGGACGGTGTCCATTTTCCCCTTGCTCTTCTACCGGGATATGCGGTAGGTTTGTTTTCAAAACTGAAGGGGACAACTGACATTCGGGCAATTTCCGAACTGCTGCACCGGCCGGAGGGTGAGGTAATCCGGCGTTTTATTCTTACTGAAACGGCGATTGTTCTGTCCGTCATGTGTGCCTATATTTTCGGGTTTTTACTGTATGTGCTGCTTCGGGAAAAACCGCGCGCGGGAATATAAACATTATGCTGAAAAAACTGACCGCCCAATTGTTTCTGATAATTGTTCTGCTGATGGGCTGTGCCGCCGAGCCGCCCGCGGATACCGAAGGCATAGCAATAACGGCCGTGCAGTTTGCCCTTCGGGAAGAGTTTTATGCAAGCCCCGCCGTGTTTGAGGCGCATTTGCGAAAAATTTGCCGGGAAGCGGTGGAGGAATATCAGCCGGACCTGATTGTGTTCCCCGAATATACCGGGGTCTTTTTGGGAATAACGGAATACAGTGATATTTTTACCTCCGTTTCCACCGTCGGCGGGGCGTTCCGGAAAATTCGGCGGATTGAACCGGAAATCGACAGTTTGGCCGCCCTTTTTCAGGAAAATGCCGGACAGGCTTCCCTGTGGATGGACAGAATTTTCGGCGGCCTTGCCGAGGAATTTGACGTGTACATCCTCGGAGGAACCTATTTCCATGCGTCTGAAGACAGCAGCGGAACGATCAGCCTATATAACCGTTTAGTCATCTATGACCCCCGGGGGGAACGCTGTTACGAGCAAGACAAGGTATTCCTTACTCCCTTTGAAAAAGATCTCCTCCAACTTTGCCCCGGGGAATTTCCGGTGGACCCCGGCATAGAAATAGGAGGGGCCCCCGTTGTTTTTACTATCTGCCGGGACGCTTTTTTTGACGAATGGACGGAGATAAACGAAGACGGCTATATTTGGATAGATATTAAAGCCAACGGCGACGTATTCGACGAGGAAGCGAAAGAACTCTTCCGGCGTGCCCTGCCGGCGCGGTTAGCGGAGGGGGATGTTCCCTACGGATTAACAGTCTCGTTGACAGGCCGGTTTTTAGATCTTTTTTGGGAAGGCCGGACTTCGGCGTATAAAGTGATCAACGACAAAGTATTTCGGACGGCTTATACGAAGAGGCACGACGGAAGAGAATTTCTGCACGTCACCTTCCCGACTCCCGGGGGCTGACGGTAAAATATGAGACTTCTTCACCCTCATAATCGAGGCCCTGGTCCGCGTTCAGGGGATCGAGCATTTTTAAACCGTTGCTCACAAAGTAGTAGTAGTGGCTTCCCGGCAGCAGCTGCAGGCGGCACTGATAAAAACCGGGCCGAATCTCATGCATTTTATGCATAAAAGGGTCCCAATTGTTAAAATCCCCCACAAGATAGACGTTGCGTCCCCGGGGACCTCGGTAGATAAACCTGACTTTCCCGTCGGGATCGTGAATGGGAGCGGAAGTGATGATACTGAGCCGGTCCGGAACATCGATGATGGATATTTTAATGCCGTTGTTGTCGTAGCGTGCGTTGGGATTGTTGGGATCAGCCATCCACAAGCCGTCCACAACCAGCCTGTATTGCAATTCTTCGATGGTGCTGTTTGTTTCGATAGGAAAGATGAGAATAAATGTGTCCGAATCATTCTTGATAAAGGGGTGGATCGTTGAAAATTGCTCGTGTTCGAAAGCCGCTCCGACATACCGGATGGGATGATCGGCTTTGTAGGTAATTATACAGTTGTTACCGACAAAATAGGGTTCTTTTGCTTCATCCATCTGCCGAATTTCAAGATGAATGGTAAGGTCCGGCGGTTCAATAGCCGCTGCCGCCGGCGGAATGAGGAGAAAAATCGTTAAAATAACGTATTTTGCACTTTTCATTATTCTGATACAATTTAAAGATCGGATATTCGGGATAAACCTTAAGCTTTGTATAACATATTTTATACGGAAGCCGAAAATGATAATAGGATAATATATGCCTGACCTCGAATCGCTGGATCAGTTTAAAAATATCGTCAACTCACTGGGTAATGAACCTCAAATTCTGGAGGAACGGGGAGAGAAGCTCGAAGACGTTCCCCGGCCGGAGCAGGGACTCCCGGAGGACCTAAACGACTTACTGGGGGAAACCGAAGGTCTGGAAGAGGAAGGGCCGGAGGCGGGTGACGATCTAAATGCCCTTCTCGAGGGTTTTGCCGGGGGCGATGAAGAAACCGAGGAAATGACCGATTCCGAAGGGCCCTTCGATGAGTTTGATTTCAACGACGACCTGGATTCCTTAGGCGATCTTGGTGCGGAGACGGAAGAAGCTGAAGAAGTGCCCGCAGAAATAGAAGAACCCGATGAAATAGAAGAGCCGGAAACTGACGAATTTGATCTTGACGCATTGATAGCGGAAACTTCGCCGGGCAGGGAGGAGGAAGCCCCTGCCGTGGAAACCGGGGAGGAGGCCCCATCCGGAGATTTCGATGAAGGCGAACTGGAAGTCGGCGACATCGGGGAGGACTTCGATCTCGACATCGATGCTGATTTAGGGGACCTTGAAACCGGGGAAGAAGAGCCGGAGGAAGAGCCGGAGGAAGAGCCGGAGGAAGAGCCGGAGGAAGAGC
>CAZSGZ010000059.1:0-16629 GCA_964606455.1 uncultured Spirochaetales bacterium | reverse complement strand
CGCCGCCCGCCGAACCCGAACCCGAGCCTGAACCAGAGGAACCTGATCTCGAAGAAGTACCTGAAGCTGAAGAAGAACCGCAAGAAGAGCCGGAACTCGAAGAGGAGCCCGACCCGCTTCCGGAAGAAGTTGAAGAGGTTGACCCCGACCAGTTTCCGGTAAGCGCGGAAGGGCTGTTTGAATACCTCGGACAGCTCTGCCGTCATCTGCCGCAGGAGGTGCGGAGAGATTACCTCCAAAGCGGAATGAAGCTTCGTCTAGGTGCCCTTACCTCGAGGATTAAAGGGATGCCGGGGCTGATGAAGATGCTCGAAGGCATGTACGAAGGAAAAGAAGAAAAAGACTTTGAATTGACGGGAGAGAAATTACAGGGTACTCTTGGTTTTATACGCCAGCTGTCCTCTTTTCATCCCGATAAAGAGGCCGGATTTGCCATGAGCTATAAGTTAGGAGACCTTATGAAGCATTTAAGGGGAAACGACGATGCCGATTGAAGCAAAAGAGAAGGCGCTTCAAGCGTATATCAACAAAATGCCGAGCCTGCCGACGACGGTAACCAAAATAATGGAGATTTGTAATAATCCGACGACATCCCCCGCCGACTTGAATAAGGTAATTGGGCTGGATCCGGTGCTGATGGCAAAGGTCATGAAACTGATAAATTCCGCCTATTACGGGCTTTCGCAGGAAATTACCTCCCTTGTCCGGGCCATTATTATGCTGGGAATTAATACGGTAAAAAACCTGGCCTTGAGTACCGCGGTCCTGGGAAATCTCGGCAACAAGAACAATTTTCAGGCGCTGAACATGGACGGTTTCTGGCGCCATTCCTTAGGAGTAGGGGTCGCCGCGAAGATGATTGCGAAACAGCGTAAAATTGACCCGAAAAAATTGGAAGAATATTTCATTGCCGGTCTGCTCCACGATATTGGAAAAATCCCTCTGAATAACAGGTTCGCGGATGACTACATTGCGACAATGGCGCTTTCGGACAGGCAAAAGATGCCGCTACACTCCGCGGAAACCGAATCGATGCAGATTGACCATGCCGAGGTGGGGCTTATGATCGGAGATGCCTGGAAATTGGGAGAAGACATAAAAGAATGTATTCAGTATCATCACAGTTGTTTGGAATATGAAGGAAAAAATAAAGACCTCCTTTTTACCGTTGTGTTTGCAAACTATTTCGCGAACATTGCCGAACTCGGCTTTTCCGGGGACCGTTATCCGGAAAAGGTAGACTCTTCGGTAACGGAATTTCTACAAATCAGCATCGATTATCTCGACGAGGTGGAGGATGCCGTTCTGGAACAGATAGAAAAAGCGAGGATTTTTCTTCAGCTGGCAGCGTGAAAGGATAACCTATGAAAGTTCGTATTTGGGGAGTTCGGGGATCGATTCCATGTCCCGGTCCGGACACGGTTACGTATGGGGGGAATACGGCGTGTCTGGAGCTGCGCTTCGAAGATTCGGACCGGTTTATCATTATCGACGCGGGATCCGGAATCCGGCCCCTTGGAAATTGGCTGATGAAACACCAGCTCCCGAAGGGTCCGATTACAACGCAAATTTTTATTTCCCATACCCACTGGGACCATATAATGGGGTTCCCGTTTTTCGTTCCTATTTTCATTCCCTCCACCGAGCTCACCATCTACGGACCGGTTACCTACGAAGAGGACGGCCTCGACGCGGTCATCGGCGGTCAATTATCTTACCGATATTTTCCCGTACGGCAGGTTGAGCTGTCCGCGTCTATCAGTTATGAGCCTTTGAAAGAGCGGTCTATCGATTTGGGAGACGGTATTTGGGTAACCACGAAGTATCTGAACCACCCGATTCTCTGCCTCGGCTACAGGTTCGAGTACAGGGGAAAGGTGTTTTGCACCGCTTACGATCATGAGCCCTTTCGGAACGTATTTCCCACCGATCCGGAGGATCCCGATTACGACAAGGACGCCGCGGAGGAGGGGGAACGCGCCGCGCTGGAGGAAAATGAAAAGGTATGGCGGTTTCTTCAGGGGGCTGATGTGCTGATTCACGATTCACAATACACAAAAAAAGAGTATTTTGAAGGGAAAATCGGCTGGGGGCACTCCTACTATGAATGGGTCATCAATTCGGCGCACAAGGCCGGGATAAAGGAACTCCTGTTGTTCCATCATGATCCGATGCGCAGTGATGACGAACTAACGGAACTGTTTACAACATATTCGGAGAAAATAGAAGGAAAAACGGACATGAAAATCCGTATAGCCCGCGAGGGTGATGAAATAACAATATAAGAACAAATCGGGCAGGATACTATGGAAGGCAGTGTTTTAGAATACAAAGAGGGAGATGTCGTTTTCAAAGAACAGCAGAAGGGAGAAGAGATGTATATCCTTCTCGAAGGGGCGGTGGAGCTCCGTAAAAAAGTCGGCACCAGTGAGCAGCTGCTGAAGGTGGTGGACAAGCCGAACGATTTTTTCGGCGAGATGGCGCTTATTGACGGGAACCCGCGTTCCGCCGCCGCCGTTGCCGTCCAGCCGACAAAACTGGTTGTTGTCGATCAGCCGTCTTTTGAAAAAATGATTCTTTCCAACGGGAAATTCGCGCTGAAGGTCATTAAAATACTGTCCGAGCGGATCCGGATTTCCAATATCCACATCTCCGAATTGGCCGCGGAAGTTCCGAAGGAACGGTGTGTCCGGGGTATGGTCGATTACGCGCTGAAACACGGCGAAGAGATATTCAACGGCGGGCTGAAGGTGAACACGGCGGAGATGTCGGAGTGGGTGAATTCCCACATGGGAGTAACTAAAAAAGAAATAGCAAACTGCCTGTATCGAATGTTATCGGTAAAAGAAATTGATTACGCTCCCACCAGCGCCGCCACGAAGGAGGAGATTGTTCTCCCGAAGGACTTTGTCGACCGTCACGACCGGCGCTGCCAGGGATAAACTCTATAGCCGCCTCCTAGAAACGCCGGAAACAAAGGGTTGCATTGTGCCCGCCGAACCCGAAGGAATTGCTTAAAATTGTAGTTGCCCTCTTCTCCCGCGCCTCATTCGGAACATAATCGAGGTCGCACAGGGGGTCGGGGGTTTCGTAGTTAATTGTCGGGGGAATAATTCCCTTGACGGCTGTTAAAACGGAGGCAATGGCTTCGATTGCCCCCGCCGCTCCCAAGGGATGGCCGGTCATCGATTTGAGGGAACTTACCGGCACCTTCCGCGCCGGCCCCTCGCCGAGGGCCAGTTTTATGGCTTTCGTTTCCTGCACATCGTTTAACGGAGTGCTCGTTCCGTGGGCGTTAATGTAATCCACGTCCTCCGGCGCGGCCCCCGCGTCCTCCATTGCCAGTTTCATACAGGCCGCCCCGCCTTTTCCCGAATCGTCCGGGGCGGTAATGTGAAAGGCATCGGAGTTGCGGCCGTATCCCGCCAGTTCGGCGTATATTTCCGCCCCGCGCCGCCGGGCGTGCTCCAGTTCCTCGAGTACCAGGACCCCGGCGCCTTCGCCGATAACAAAGCCGTCCCGGTCCGCGTCGAAGGGGCGGGAGGCCCGCTCCGGCTCGCTGTTGTTCGTACTTACCGCACGCAGTACGCAGAACCCTCCCAGGCCCGTCCGGGTAATCGCGGCTTCGGCGCCGCCGGTAATCATAATGTCGGCGTCTCCGTACCGCACCATGCGGAAACATTCCCCGATGGCGTGGGCGCCGGAAGCGCAGGCAGAGGATATCGCGAAATTGGGACCTCGGCAGTTGTATCGAATAGCGACCCGGCCGGAGAGCATGTCGGTAATCATCTGGGGAATCATCATGGGTTTGAAGCGGGAGGGACCTTTCTCGTGAAAGACCTTTACCATTTCTTCGTGGATCTGCAGCCCGCCGATACCGGAGCCGATAGTAACTCCGACCCGCTCGGGGTCCTCGCGGTCCATATCGATACCGGAGTCCTCCATTGCCATAACCGCGGCGCCGATCCCGAAACGGGTAAAAGGGTCCGTTTTCCGTTTTTCACTTCCCGACATGAAGCGGTCGGGATCGAAATCCTTCACCTCTCCTCCGATTTGGGAAGAATATAGGTCAATTTCTGGTATTTGCTGTATTTTCCGGACACCCGACTTCCCGGCGGTACAGCTGCTCCAAAATGTTTCCAGTGATGAACCGATGGGAGACACAACCCCCATACCGGTTACTACAACCCGTCTGCCCGTCATTGTGTATACCTCGAATGTAGTTAGGGTGATCAAAATGTAATGAATGAAGGGAAAAATTGCAATATTAAGAATTCACACTTTCAGTGCCGATATGATAAACAATATGCGCAGATTCCCGCCGGCCATTCCGGTCCTATTGCTCTTTTTAGCTGTGTTTCCCCTTCGGCTGCAGGCGGAAGGGCCGGCCGCGGACAGTACCGCCGCGGGGTACAAGACAGGGAGAATAGATCCGAAGATTCTTGAACTTCCCATACCAATTCCGTATCTCCCGGAACACGATCCGGCCGCGGTGGTAGAACGAACGGTCCGCTATGTAACGGCAGACACCGATGATCCCTACCGTATTGTAAAACGGATACACGACTGGATTGTGAATACCGTTGAATTTAATGAAAAGCGGTTTTTGGAAACCGGTGCCTTAGGCGGAAACTCTGTTGAGGCGGTGCGGACAAAAACAGGACTGAGTAAGGATTTTGCCCTGCTGTTTGAAGAGATGTGCGGAATTGCCGAAATAGAGGCGGTGGTTATCCGGGGATTTTCAAACCGGTATTACACAAATGAGGGCCGGCCGGCTGAACATTACTGGAACGGGGTACGCGTTAACGGACGGTGGTATATTGTCGATACCGCGGAGGACGCGAAAGGAGGATATTCGGACAGGGACCTCTTTCCGCACCCGGAGGCGAAGGTCCTTACCCATTTGCCCGAGGACGATCGGTATCAGTTCCTTGCAGCGCCGGTGTCCGTCGAGGAATTTCTCGGCCGGCCCCTGCTGAATACGGGCCTGATACAATACGGTATTTCACCCCTAGAGGGGTTTGACCGTAAAGAAGAGCGGTTTGTTTCCGGCGAATGGCAGGTGATCTCGAAAAAAGTAGACGTTTTTCCGTCGGAGCAGTCTATCGTTACCCTCCGGTTCTCCAAACCGAAAGAGGTCTATTTTTTACCTGTTCTTCGGGACGCCGGCGGGAAACTATATCCGCGGCATGCCGCCGGCTATGAGGAAGATTCCGGCGGGACGGCGGTTGTTCAATTTTCCCTTCCCGGGGACGATCCGTTTTACGAAGCCGCGGTATTTGTAGCGGATGACCGGGAGGGTAAACGGGAGCTGCTGTACACGTTTCATCTGCCGGGGAGCCGGGACCCGCCGCCGGAGACGCTCCTGCCGGAGATACATAGCGTATATTCCTCCCACTGGCTGTACCGGTACGGGTGCGGTCTCGAGGCGGGGCAGATCGGCGGGGATAAAACATCTTCCGACATGTACCGGTCTTTGACCGTCAGCTGTCCGGAGGATGTCGAACTTCGGGGCGTATTGGAAGATGCCGCCGGGGAAGCGGTCCCCGGGGCGGTACACGCGTCGTCCGCCGGGGTAAACCGCATCCGGTTTACAGCGGCCGCGCCCGCCGCGGGAAGATATTTTTTGAGAATAGAGGGGAGGAAAAAAGAGGGAGATCGTTTTTTTAAACGGATTGCGGAAACCTCGTTTATTGAAGACACTCCCCGTCCGGGGGGCTCTCTTCCCGCTATGCAGTATATGTTTCGGGAAGAATTTTTTTCGAAAGGTTTTCAGGTGCTCGGGGACAACTTCCACCGCACGCGGGAAGAGGGATGCTACCGTATGGTTTTTCAGGCGCCCCCGGAATACCGGATGGACTGCTCCTTTGCCGTTTCTGCCGGAGAGAGCGTGCCGGGGACTTCCGTGTACGAGCGCTACGGCGATTTGTATTATTTTTATTTCCTTCCGCCTGAAAATAGCGGCGGGACGGCGGAAATTTATTCGGTAACTGCTGCCGGCGCGAAACAGCCCGTCTGTTCGGTGTTTCTCGAACCCCTCGGGACGGACCGCGGTTATGTTTACGCCGAGGGGTGGCTCTACCGTAAAAACGGACTCGAAGATCTGAATGTCCGTATCAGCTATGAAAACATCCACCTCGCCGGACAGCCGGGCTACGCAGTTGTGGAGCTGGAAAAACCGGCGGATGTCCGTCTTGCGGCGGCTTACGAAACTCCGCGGGGGGAGGACCGAAGGAAGGGCAATGTTCTTGTCAGCACCCCCGATAAACGGCGGAAAACCTACTTTTTCCGGCTGCCCGAGGAAGAAACCGCTGCCGTTACCATTTTTGCCGCTCTGCCCGGCGGTACGGCAGACTACGATATCCCTCTTCTCGATTTCATGCTGTATCCCGACAGCGAATACGGCAGGGACATTCCGCCGCCGGGGGAAATTATTTTTTACGAACAGTTTTTTCGAAACGGATTTGCGCATGTGTCCGATACACTGCCGGACATATACACCGCCGATTTTGAAAGTTATGAACTGCAGATACGCTATCCACAAGGAGCGCTGCTCGACTGCAAACTTTATCGGGAGGACGGAACGGAAGTTCCCCATACGGTGCGGTTTACAGTCCGGGACGACCGGTATATTTTTTCCATTAGCCCTCCGGAGGATGAGACAAACCTTTCCGGAAGGGTCTTGTATTACAATCGGGAGGGACAGTGGCAGACGATGTGCTGGTTTTTGCTGCCTGCCGGGACGTCACGGGAAAGGCGGGGGCTTCGCCGATAAAGCGAAGCCTTTACGGGTTTATTATATGTCCGTGAATATCTTCGTATAATCGAACTGGTTCCGCTTTTCATAAATGAGACCCCGGATCGATTTTATTTCGATGCGGTCCGCGGCAAGGCTTTTTTTCGAGTCCGTACCCAGTATCAGGACGAGGTCTTCTTCTTTCATCAGCCCCTCCTCTAAGAGTTCGGAAAGGGACTCGTAAATAGTCTGCGACGGCTGTTCGCTTTTTTCTACATAGCTCGGATAGATACCGTACTGCAGTGCAAGCAGGCGCTTGGTATGCTCCCGGGTGCATTTTGCGTATATCGGAATACCCGGCCGGTAGGAAGAAACAAGACGCGCCGTTGAGCCCCACTGCGTTACGGTAATAATTGCCTTTATCGGCAGAATTCCTTCCGCTTCGTGGGCGGTTCGGGCCAAATACCGCTGCACCGGATTTCTCCATTCCGTCGGCTTTTCCTTGTGGTAGGGCGGTTTTTTTGCCTCTACGTTCTGGATAATTTGTGTCATAATTTTTACCGATTCCACCGGGTAGGCGCCGTATGCCGTTTCGCCGCTCAGCATAACCGCGTCGGAGCCGTCGAAAACCGCGTTCGCGACATCGTTTATTTCCGCCCGGGTGGGCCGGGGATTTTGTATCATGGAATGCAGCATCTGCGTTGCGGTAATAACCGGCTGCGCCCGGTTGATGCACTCGGCAACCATCCGTTTTTGGATAACCGGCACCTCATACGAGGGGATTTCAATGGCCAGGTCCCCCCGGGCGACCATTATTCCGTAGGCTTCGGCAAGAATAGCTTCCAGGTTGTCAACTCCCTCCTGATTTTCAATTTTCGCTATTATTTTCGTGTAATCGTTCCGTTCACCTAAAAGGAGTTTTATGTCCGTAACATCTTTCGGGGTCCGGACAAAAGAATGGGCGATAAAGTCAACCGCTTCTTCTTTACAGAAGCGGATATATTCCCTGTCCTTTTCGGTGAGGCTCGGCATATCGAGATGGATGCCGGGAGTGTTAACGCTTTTTTTACCGCCGATTTCACCGTCGTTCTGGGCCCTGCAGGTAAGGCTCCCGGAGCTTTTTCCTTCCACGGAAAGGGCAATTTCTCCGTCGTCAATTAGAATTTGGGCCCCTTCCGGAACTTCTTCTACGAAGCGCTCGTAGGTAACCCGCAGTTCTTTGTTCGTCCCGCTGTATTCGCCGCCTAGAGGAAGGATGTCCACGTATTCGCCCGTTGCAAGGTTTAGTTTTTCTTCGGATTCCGCGGTCCGTACTTCCGGCCCTTTGGTGTCGATAAGGACCGCAAGTTCGTCGGAAATGCTTCTGATGGTTTGTACAACTTTTCTCGTTTCTTCGGGCTGCTGATGCGCGGTATTGAGCCTGAAAACATTAACCCCGTTTTCATACAGTTCCTGTAAAAATGCTTTGTCGCTCCGCCGGTCGGAGACGGTTGCCACTATTTTTGTTTGTTTTCGTATCATTCTGTTTCCGATTATGCACTATTGCCGATGAAAAAGCAAACAATTCCATGAATTGATAAGGTTTCGCTGTATTGTGTCGAAAATAGTAAAAAGCCCATGGAAAATAATCGTAAATTCGAATTATACCTGCAGAAACTCCCGGTTATTCCTGAAGTGGCAACAAAGATTATGGGAATTGCCGAAGAGGGAAAACATATATCTTTTCAACAATTGGAAGACATTATTAAAATTGATCCCGGTTTGACGGCAAAAATATTGAAAGTTGCAAACTCCGCCTTGTACGCGCGGCAGCGGGAAATCAGCACCCTGCAGATGGCCATTACGCTGCTGGGATTTAAAAATATTAAAAGCTTAGTCATTTTGACGTCGGCTTCCACCCTCTTTACCAAGGGTCCGAGCAGCTCGTTTTACGAACATTTTTGGCGCCACTCGGTGATGAGCGCTTTTCTAACAAGGGAGCTTTTAACCAGAAACTTTTCCAATTTGTCTGCCGACGAAGGGTTTCTTGCCGGTCTTCTCCATGACATCGGCCAGGTTGCAATGTATCACGCGGACCCGCGGAATTATCAAGTCATTTTCGAGAATCGGGAAACGGCGGGATCCCTTATGCGGGAAATGGAAAAAGAGTATTTCGATGTTACCCATAAAGAAATAGGTGAAAAAGTCCTGTCCAGGTGGAATTTTCCTCAAGTCTTCATCGACACGGCGAAAGAGCACGGAATGGTCAATATTACGTCGGAGCACAGGTCATTTATTTTAGCCGTCAGTATTGCGGATATTCTTGCGGATTATCTTGTATTCGGAAGCGTTGCCCCCGCGAAACAGGAGCTTTTAGAAAAGTTTATGCAATACACCGACCTTGCCGAAAAAGAAATTGAATATTTCAAGACGGAGTTCCGGGAAAAACTAACGGAAGACCCGCTGTTCAAAGAGTGCCAGCATTTGTTCCAATTCAGCTATACCGTGTAATTTTACGGTGCCAAGAGTTTTGTCGGCCGTGCCGAAACGCCCAGATTAACGGTAACCGACCAGTACTTGATTTCCTTCGTCCCGGGCAGGAACGTCTGGGAGCCGCCCGCGCTTAGATAATATGAAGCAGTTCCTTTTACCAGTTCCAGTCTGCCGTTTACTTCGATCTGCAGGGCCGCGGGGTCCGGAGTGTCCGCGGCAAGCTTTTCCCAGTACCCCCCCGCGGAAGCGCCGAGAATAATTCCCAAGACATTTTGGTTCATGAGAGAAATCCAGGACGAGCCGGTTAGGCCGCCCTTTACCAGAAGGACGCTGTCCGGAGCATAGTAACCGTTGTTGACGGTTCCGGAGGGTACCAGGGAATGTTCAAAGCTGACGGTTTCGTGGATAATTAATGTCGTCCAGGGGACATCAAAAAGGTGGATCCCGAAATCGAAGGACTCGACGGCGGTTCCGACAATATTGGCATCTTCAATAAAACGGAGGGACCCTTCCGTCCGTGCCGAAGAATACTGAAAAAGCGGCACGTCCAAGCCCTGCAGGGACGCAAAGCCCGATAATGAGAGTTTATGCTGCCGAAGGACGCTCCTTCCCGGAACAAAGGTCTCCTCCACCGGTCCCCAAAAATATGAACCGGTAAGGGTAAGGTTTTCCGGCGCGAATGTTACCGTACCGGAGATGGCCGGCGTTATTGCCCAAAGTGTTAAAAAGTATCCCATTGTAAGGATTTCTTCACTCGTGCTCAGCGCGTTTTCCCGGAACAAGTCCGAGGTAAAGTACAGTCCGGCTCCGGGGGAAAGGGTCAGATTGATAAAGTACAGATCAATAGGCAGCCGAAATTCAGCGTAGTGGCTCTGGTAGGAAGAAGGCTCTTCACCGCCGTAAGTTTTGTAGAGCCGGGTCCCGTCGAAACTGTAGGAACCTTCCCAAGCGAGAGAGGTGGTAATTGCCGTAGAAATATCGACATCGGCTGCGAATGAAATACTCGAGGTGTCTCCCGTTAGCCGGGATTCGATAAGAAACGTGTCCGGGTGCTGCCGCGCGAGAAGGTTGTAATATGCCGCGGCGTTCGGGTAGGAGGGGTCCTGATTGTAAATGGCCCGATATCTCCGCATAGCGCCCATCCAGTCACCGTACTGCTGCCGGACCACCCCGAGGCGGAACTGTGCGTCGATGTTCCAGGGATCGATGGCTAAAACTTTCCGCAGCTGTTCCGTCGCGTCCAGGTAGCGTTCTTCAGCTATATAGTATTTTCCGAGTTCGTAGCGCAGCAGATAGGTGTTTGTCTCCAGGGTATAGAAGGTACGTACCATTCGGTTGTAGAGGATATCCCGCATGGTGTTGATATCGCCGGTTATTGTCCGAACGGTTTCCGAGATGCGAGGTTGGAGTTCCCGTACAACGGTATTCAATTCTTCCCAGCGCCGTGCCGTCTCCTCGGTCGACGGAACTATCCCCATGCCGGTACTGTCTTCCCGCAGCGTCGAAAACAGGGCAAAAATATCTTCGTAGAAGTCCGCGTAGGAAACAATGGCCGGCCCCTGTTCCGCGATAATGTCTTCGGTTTTTTCCCAGTCCCCGTCCCACAGGCCGGTTTCCAGTAAACCCGCGGCGGTTGCATGCAGGCCGTTTTCTTCCCCGAGAGCGCGGTTAAAAACTTGTTCCGCCGTCTGCAGCTTCCCTTCGATTTTATATATGGTCCCCAGGACATGACCGGCAAGTTTCGGTTCCGTCCGTACCGTCTGTTCCAGCTCGCTGATGTGAAACTGCCGGTCCCAGCTCCAGCCGTTCTGCCCGAAGGCTTTCGCGTACCGTTCGGCATCTTCTATTTCCTTCTTTTCGAAATCGGGAAGCACGGCGGCCGCCGATTCATAGGCATACGTATAGGCCGCTGCCCTGTCGAGCATGTCTTGCCAGTATTCTATTCCGCTGCCTGCCGCCTGCAGTTTTTCCGCCAGCAGCTCCCGGGCTGCCGCAAGGTCTTCTTCGGAACTATTTTCTTTTTCCGCCAGGGCCGAATACTTTGCCTGTGCTGCCGACAGTTCCTTAACGCGCTGTCCGGTTTCCCGTATCCCGTTTTGCAGTCCCGCTTCGAGACGCTGATAAAATGTACGGTAGAGGACGGCGGTATCCAGTGTTTCCAGCAGACCGGAGGAGTTGCGGTCCAGTTCCGTTACCGCCCGGTAGGCGTAATTGGTGAGGATATGCAGGTATTCACGGATCGCCTCGTCCCGTTTTCCGTTCCAGAAGTAGGTCTGCACCAAGAGCTGACGGAGGTCGATATTGTCCGGCGCTTCGGCAACTTTCTTCCTGTATTCGCTAATTACCCGGTCCCGCAGCTCCTGCCGGGTCCTGAAGGTATCGAGGTAACTGATAAGCCCCGGAGTTTCGGGTATTGTCTCCCGGATACGGGTAAACACTTCCTCCGCTTCATCAGTCATCCCCCGGGAGTTGTACAGTTCTATCAGGCTGGTATACAGTTCAAGGGCAAGGGGGAATTCCCGAATCCCTTCCAAGTAGATTTTTTCCGCTCTAAAGGGATATCCGTTGATCCGGTAGATATACCCCAGCTGCAGCCGGGAGCGCAGGCTCTGCTCCGCGGATTCCGCTGCAAGGGAAAACTGCTGTTCGGCGGCTTCTTCTTCGGATTTCCACAAATGGGTAATACCGAGGTTTACCCGAAGGCTTAAATCCTCCGGGTGCTGTTCCAGGCCGCGGGTGTAAAACCCAATCGATTCCTGGTATTTCCCGGTCCATGCCGCCAGTTTCCCCGCTTCGTTCCAGATGTCCTTCCGCTCCGGCGCTGTCGAAAGGGCCTGCTGATACAGGCGCAGCCCCTCCTGTATGTCTCCTTTCCAGAGCCGGTTTTTTGCCGAAAGAATAAGATAGTCCGGATTGTCCGGGTAGAGCAAGCGAAGCTGCCGGAGGATTTTCAGCGCGTTGATGTAATCGCCCGTGAGGGAATAGGCGTAGGAAAGTTCCAGGTAGGGTCCCGGGCTGTCCGGAGAAGCTGTAACTGCCTGTTCATATTCGGCAATAGTCTGAAACGGTATATCCGTATTACTTGTAAGGGTTTTCGGAAAAACGTCGGGCAGGGGAGACCCCGGATTTCCGGCGGCATCTTCTTTAACAAAGAAAAAATTGTCCAGATAAAAGAAAAATTGCCCGTCGTGCCGCCGTTTCTCCCTCACCTGAAACCTGAATGTATGGACCCCTTCGGACAACTCAATGCTTGTCTCGGCTTCAACCCAGTAAAATGTCGGAAGATAGCGTTCCCGAACGGCGACCCCTTCCCGGTACAGGGGGAGTTCCGGACCGTCGTCTACAACAACAGTTACCGGCGAGGTGTAGGAAGGAAGGAGGTCCTGCTCCGGCCCCGGGGGGGTGCCGCCGTACCACAGCCGGTATGTCCCGGGCCGTTCAACATAAAAGGCAAATTCGGCAAAAAAAGGCGTTCCTTCCTGCAGCCCTATCGAACGGTTCAGCTGCAGGGTCCTCGACCCGGAGGCCCGGTAATTGAGGGTGGGCTCTAAGGCAAAATTGGTGGAAACCGCCGATTCGCCTTCGATAAAAATGATATTTTGGTTTGTTTCCGGAAAAAGGACCGTATCTACCCCTTGTTGCGCCGAGAGCAAGCCGGATACAAGGAAAAGAACGGGAGAAAAAAGGTGTTTTCTCTGTATTGCCGTTTTCATATGGTATATACTAACATACTACAAAATGCGGCGGATAAACAGAAAAAATTTTTTCCTTGAAGCGATTCTTGCCTCTCTGGTCCCGGCGGGAATTAATCTGTTGTTTCCGGACAATCCCGCCTTTATAACCGTTTATTTTATGCCGTATATTGTCTGTGCCCTGTTTTTTGCCGTATTCGGGGGGGTGCTCAGCGGTTTTATCAGTTTTTCCGCTTCAGCCGCTTTGGCGGTTGGTGTTCTTCCGCTGTGTGTCCCGCTCCTCTATGCAGAATTGTCCGCCGGCGAATTGTGGCGTTCCATGTATCCCGGGATTTTTATCGGTTTTGCGCCCGGTGTTTTACTCACCTATTTATTCGGCAGTATTCATGACCGCTACGTGCGTGAAAACGATTTGCTCCGGGAGCGTTTCAAGAAGCAGGTAAAACGGAGTTACCGCTCTTCGGTAATGATAAAGTCTCTCATCAAGACAAACGAGGAACTGGAGGAACGTCTTTCACGGCAGCAGGAATCGATCATGGCCCTGTTCAATCAAGTTAAAAAGATCGACACCGTCAGCGTGGAAACGGTCCTGGATGTTCTGCTGGAAACGGTCAACATCTTTACCCGCGCCGGCAGCGCTTCGATATGGAAATACATTCCCGTCCACGGGACGATGGAACTGGCGTCCGCCCGGGGCTGGGAAGCGGAGAAAGGGACGGAAACCGTAATTCCCGTGGACAGTACCATCGAGGGCTGGGTGGTCCGGAACAATCAGTATTTTTCCGTAAGGATGCTGCTGCAGTACGACAATCTGCGCCGTTTATACAATGACCGGAATATAATCACCTTTCCGATTCAGGTCGAAAATCACATTTGGGGCGTGCTGAATATCGAGGAACTTCCCTTTGTAAAATATAACCTGTACACCGAGCGGCTTTTGTTTATTATTATCAGTCTGATCGAACCCTCGCTGCACAAGGCCGTTGAATACAATGCAATTATGCAGCGGGAGGAAGTGGACGGCCTGACCGGCCTGCCGCTGTTTACGTCATTTTACAATGTTCTTCAAAAGGAACTGGAACGGAAACAGATCGAGCAGGGGAAAATCAGCATTATTGTGCTGGATATTGTCAATTATCCCGATATCATTGCCGAGCATGATGAAGCGAAGGTGAAAGGCGAGTTAATTCCCCAAATTATTCAGGCAATTTATCAGGCCACGGAAAATCAGGGACAGGGGTTTCAATTCAAGATGGATAACCAGTTTGGATTTATCTTCCCGAACCTGGATTACGACGGGGCGTCTCTCTACTGTCTCGAGATCCTCGAGAGGATGAACAGTTTTGATGTGAGTCTGGAAGACCGTAAGCTGCAACTCGAAGTTATTATCGGCTTTTCCGCCTTTGCCGGAAACGAAAACGCCGATGACATGATCGACCGTGCGGAAAATTTGCTGGAGATGCAGAAGGTATGATGGAGCGGGGCTTCGACTACATTACATCCGCTAAGGAACACTTTCTGCCGAAAACCCCCCGGGCGGCGCTTAGGGCCGTGGAACAGGGGCTGCTTCCTCCGGCCGCGTTTATTAACCGCGCCACATCGGTAAAACCCCTGTACGAGGAACCGTTTAACAAAGATGACATCGACTGGATCCTCTCCCGCCGGGACATCGATATGGAGACACTTCTGCTGGTGGTGCATATTTTGCAGAAGCTGATTGTCTCGAAGGACGGCGAGACCGCGCTGTTCGCGGCGGAAAGCATCAACCAAATTGAAAAACGGTATACCGATATGGTCAATACCATTCGAAAGCGCATGGGCCGAAAAAGAAGCGCGCCGCTGCTGCGTGAACTCGGTGAAACTTACTATCATCTCGCCCTTGTCAACAATGCACGAAAGGGGATCCGTAATTTTTATCTCCGGGAGGCCTTTACCTGTTTTCGCGAACTGAGCCGGACAAACCAGAGGAAACCTTCCGATTATGTTTTTACCATAAATATCAGCATGCGGTTGAACCTGAACGGTCAGGCGGAAAAACTCCTGGAGGAGCAAAAAGAAGTGTTCGGGGACAGCCCGGAAACATCCATGCATGAGGCGGAAAACGAGTTTTACCGGAAAAACGTATTCAAGGTAATGCGGATTTGCAAGACCTGTGACACGGAGAAACTTAAGCCGGAATACGCCCGAATAGCGGAATTCTGGCGGGGGCAGTAAGCGGGGAATGAAACGGCTTCGTGTCTGCATATTGCTGGAAGGATCGTATCCCTTTATTACCGGCGGCGTGTCCGCCTGGGTGCAGGACCTTATCAGCGGTCTGCCGGAAATCGACTTTGCCCTTTTTACCATTTCTCCGGAAGAAGAGCAGGAGCTGCGGTACGACCTTCCGAAGAACGTGGTGGAACATAAAGATATCGTGGTTTGGAAGCGCTATGCATCGACGGGGAAACCGAAAGACATTCACGGTGTAATGTCGGCCCTGCATGCCTTTCACCGGGAAGTTACCCGGGGCGGTTCCCCGGCAAACGTCCTGGACATTCTCCGGCAGCTGCCGGAAGGGTATTTCCTCTACGAAGACGCGGTAACCCACGATAAAGGCTGGGACCTGATTACGGAAGCGAACGATAAACAGAACCCTCTCTACCCGTTTACCGATTATTTTTGGGCGTGGAATTCCGCCCATTCCATGATGTTTACCGTTTTAGGGGCCTCTCCGCCCGACGCGGACCTGTACCATTCGGTATCCACCGGTTTTGCCGGTATCGCCGCCCTCGGAGCGAAGGCCCGGAGAGGAAAACCGTTTTTACTAACGGAACACGGGCTGTATCATAAAGAGCGGGAGATGGAAATCCGGAAAGCGAAGTTTGTCCGCGGCTATCAGCGGGACATGTGGATCAATTTATACGCGAACCTCAGCCGGCTGTGTTACGGTAACGCCGATACAGTAACATCCCTGTTCGAAGAGAACCGGCAGAAGCAGCTTGAACTCGGGGCGTACGAACGCAACACCGTCGTTATCCCGAACGGCATCGACGTGGAGCGCTATACGGTGCGGCGGGAGGAACGGGAAGGGTTTCACATCGGTTTAGTCGGGCGGGTGGTGCCGATAAAAGACATCAAGACCTATATTGCCACGGCAAAAATAGTTTCCGCCGCGATTCCCGAAGCCAAGTTTTACTGTATCGGCCCCGTCGATGAGGACCCTGCCTATTACGAAGACTGTAATTTGATGGTTTCGAGTTTAAAACTTTCCGAAGTGTTTACCTTTACCGGCAGACAGAATGTTCTCGATTATTACGCGTTTCTGGATGTCATGCTGTTAACGAGCATTCGGGAGGCACAGCCTCTGGTTATTCTGGAGGCGTACCAAGCGGGAATACCTTTTGTCGGGACCCGAGTCGGAAACGTGGCGGAGCTTCTCGACTATGACAGCCGGTTTATCGCGCCGCTGAAGGATGCCGAAAAGCTGGCCGAAGGCATAATCTACATCTACAAAAATCCGGAGGAAATCGCGGACCTTACAAAGAAAAACAAAGAGCGGGTAACGAAGTTTTACAACAAGCAGGACCTTATCCGGCAGTATCTGGACTTGTACCGGCAAACGGCGGGAGCGGCGGCATGGCAGGAATAGGTTTTGAGCTGAAGCGGGTTATCGAAAAAGGCGGTATTTTGTCCTTCTTAAAGGCGGCCTTTTCCGGAATCATGATAGTGGCGGGCCCCTGGCTGATTTCT
>CAZSGZ010000058.1:0-16674 GCA_964606455.1 uncultured Spirochaetales bacterium | reverse complement strand
AAAGCATGTTTTTCCGTTAAGGGAAGTAAAAACGCTTCTCTTAACGGTTTTTTTTGTAAGCATTCGCTGAACCCGTAGGGGCTGGTAATTAATAAACAACTCTGATAGGCTCTCCGTATGGCAGGTACCACTGACCGGAAAGAGGCACAATTATCCACAATCGCAGAAGAGAATAAGAGCTTACAGATAGAAAACAATATTCTAAAAACCGACATCGGGTATTGGAAGGCGCGGCATCAGCAATCCCTGAAGCGGGAAGAATCATATAAAAAAGAACTGCAAGATAAAAACGCGCGGATAAAATATCTCACGCGGCAATTGTATGAAAAGAAAACAGAGCAAGCGAAAAAGAAACCGGAGACCACAGGAGAGACGGCTGTGGAGCACAAACGCAAAAAGGGACAGCAGCCGGGGCGGCCGCAACATGACCGACGGGACCAAAGCCATCTTCCGGAACACAAAGAAGTGTACGATCTCGGGGAGCATGAAAAGTACTGCTCTCAGTGCGGACTTCCGCTGACGGCGCTGCCGAGTACTGAAGATTCGGAGATACTGGAAACACAGGAGGTAAGCGGGTATCGACGGACCATTCGACGAAAGAAATATATCCATAGCTGCTCATGTCCGCATGAGAAAGGAGTGGTAACGGCCGCGGGACCGGCAAAACTCATTCCAAAAAGCCGCTACGGGACCTCAATCTGGATCCATATTCTGCTACGCAAATATCACCTTCAAATACCGGTGGCCCGGATATTGAAGAATTTGTCATTGCATGGACTTTCGATCCCTCCCGGCAGCGTCGGGGATGGGCTGAAACGGTTAGCGCCGTTGTTTGAACCGGTGTACGCGGCCTTGGAGGAACGGAGCAGAAATGCCGCGTGGTGGCAGGCTGACGAAACTCGCTGGAGCGTATTCGAGCCAACGAAGACCAAAACAGGTTTTCGCTGGTATTTGTGGGTATTCATCAGTGAGGAAAGTATTGTGCATGTAATTGACCCGACACGATCGGCACAGGTAATCCGGGAGCATCTGGGAGAGATATACAATGGCATTTTACTGGTTGATCGCTACGCTGCATACAAATCGTATGCGAGCAAACGGGAAGGGGTGACCCTGGCTTTTTGCTGGGCCCACGTACGCCGGGATTTCAGAGAAGCCGGCCTGCAGTATAAAGAGATCCGGGAATGGGCCAAACAATGGGAAGCAAAAATCAACGATGTGTTCCATCTGAATACGCTTCGCCTTCAGTACGCGGCCGGGTCCACGCAGTATCGCCGGGCGGATACTACCCTTCGACACGCCATTGACGCAATGGAAACTGATCTGCAGAATGAACGGAAAAAAATCCGGTTACATCACCGACAAAAGCATGTCTTGAAAAGCATGGCTGTCCATTGGGGAGGACTGACGGTTTTTCTTGACCATCCGGAAATCCCCATGGACAACAACGGGTCGGAGAGGGCCCTCAGAACTCCTGTGGTGGGGCGCAAGAATTATTATGGTTCCGGTGCAATTTGGAGTGCTCGTTTTACCGCGGTGATGTTCAGCCTGTTTGAAACCTTGCAGCAGTGGGACATCAATCCGGTGGAATGGCTAAGCGATTATTTCCGCTCCTGCGCCCTTGCGGGAGGGGTTCCTCCTGAAGACGTAAGCGCTCATTTACCATGGAATATTAACGAACGGCGCAGGAAGACCTGGAAGTATAGCGGCCGGATTTTTACTGAACCTGATATTCAGTGCATCGTGGATATTATCGAGCAGGACACCAGCCGAAGCCGGACAATGATAGCACGCCTTGCCAGTGAGCACCTACAGTGGTATAAACCGGATAAAACCCCGAAAACACAAAGCATGTCGGCAGTACTTGGAAAGATGGAAGCTGACGGTCTCTTGACCCTTCCACCATCAAGACATGGGCGTTCGGTTCATATTAAGCCGATTAAACATACCAAACGAACCAATCCTGGTGAGGAGCTGCTTGTATCGGCGGGGAAGTTAGGGAATCTCCGGATTACCATAGCACGGGGACAGGATGATCAAGCTTTATGGAATGAATATGTCGATCGATATCATTATCTCGGCTATACCCCCTTAGCCGGTGCCCAGATGAAATATTTTGTGTATGCCCGTAACCGTCTGGTAGCACTGGTGGGTTTCGGCGCTTCAGCCTGGAAAATCGCGCCCCGGGATTGGTTTATCGGCTGGTCCTCCGCCCAACGTGAAGCCAATCTGCATTTCATCGTAAACAATTCCAGATTCCTCATCCTTCCGTGGGTCTGTTCAAAAAATCTCGCCTCGAAAGTATTGGCAAGTGTGTCCAACCGTTTGGCAGGTGATTGGCAAGAACGGTACAACTACAAACCTGTTTTGCTGGAAACATTTGTCGAGAAAAATCGGTTCGCAGGCACCTGTTATAAGGCTGCGAACTGGCAGCATGTTGGGACTACTCAAGGCCGCGGAAGGAAGGATCGGTTCTCACAAGCTTCTCTTCCCGTTAAGGATATATTCCTCTTCCCCCTTCAAAAAGATTTCAAAACGCTTCTCTGTTAAGTTTTCATACTACGGGTTCAGCGAATGCTTACAAAAAAACGGTATGCCTGGACGTCTTGGGGGCATACCGTCTTTAATATTGGGGTTATATGTAACCCATTAATTACATCGGCGGAATGCGCGTCAACTTTAGGAATTTTGCAGCCGGGAAATAAGGTCAATGTGGTAGCGGATCGATTCCCGCAGAGCGGAATACAGTTTCAGGCTGTTTTCAACCCCTGGCCCCGGTCCGGACACCTCTTTTGCCGTTTTCTGCAGCAGGAAACCGGCAATTTCTTTCATCGGGGAGGCGGTAATCGCGCTGTCGACTCGTTGCAGGCCTTCGAGAAGGGCGGAAATTTCTTCCGGATTTGCCGCGGATAGAAGGGATTTGGACAGTTCGATGCCCCTTTCGGCGGTTACTGCTAAGCCGCGGAGTTCCGCTTGGAGTTCCCGAAATGCTTCGGTTACCTTGCCGGGGGGGGAGGTGCGGTTTTCGGCGGAAGAACGAAGTTTGGAGGTAATGCCGTCGATCTCGTCCCGTATCTCCGGCAGCTCCAGAACGTCGGCGGTATCGGCGGTTTCCATTCCGGCAATGGCCGTTCCGTTCGGCGAGAGGGTATAGGTTTTCGGATGTACCGCAGCCTGTCCGCTGCCGGGAGATGGAGCGTTAAGCTGCTGCTCGAACCATTTGGCATACACGGCGAGGCGTTTGTCCGTCAGTACCGTGCCGCCGCCCGCAGCCGCGGTGTAGTAGGGGGCGCCGCTGTGCAGGTAGGAGAAATTCATTGTTTCGGAGGGGTTTGTACGGCGGGAAAGGTAATGGACCCTGGTTTCGAAGTAGCTGCCGGCAAAATGGGTCTGTTTTTCGGGATAGCCGAGGTCGAGACCGGCGCAGTATACCGGGCCGGGACCGAGGTAGCGGGCAAAATCCCACGCGGTTGTTGCGACGGAGCCTCCCGAGCCTAACATGTCCCGTTTCCCCGTCCCTTTTTCGAGGACCGAGCCGAGAGGAAACACCGACCCCCCCATAAAAACCCGTCCCCGGCAGAGCCGGAACGTCCTAGGATGGGTGGACGGTTCGGAGATGACGAGAGTATTGGAAAAAGGAAACCTGTCGAGATGCCGCGTGTTCCAGTACTGCGGGTCCACCACGACGAGAAAATCGGGTTCCAGACCGTTTGCCGCGCAGAAGCGTGCGGCGGTGTCGACCGCTATAACGATGCACCGTTTCCGTAAAGCGGAAAGGCGGGGGCGTATGGCATCGAGGGAGGGTCCCGCGGCAAGGAGGAGTTTGGGAAGTCCGTTAAACAATCCTCGAAGTTCCCGAATGTTGCTGCTTGTTTCCAGCACCTGCATGTTATGAATGACATTTTTTACCCATGTTTCGCCGAAGCGGATGAGCGTGTTTTCGTTAATTTCCGTTTTCGATCTGTACGCCTCCAAAGCGGACAGGAGGCCTCGGCAGTAATCGGGATACAGCTGTAGAATACCGCGGTTCGACAGGATGGAGAAGGATTTTCTCCCCTCTCCGGAGATGCAGCGGATGAGTTCTCGGGGTTCCGGCTGAAAGAGGAGGGTGACCCGCCGGTCCCGCAGGATATGGCTCATGTCCCGCAGGTGGAGAATCTCTTTAAACAGGGCGGTATCCGGGACGACAATGTAGACGTGCGCGTCCGGCATAGTACGAAGGCACTGCTGTGCTGTGTATCCGAACCCCAGTCCGATGAGAACGATAAATCCGGGGTTTCCCTCGCTAAGGGATGCGGTAAGCCGCTGCGCTTCCCGGACAGGGGCGTGCCTGCTGTGGAGATACTTGCCGCAAACCCGGGCGGTTAGGTTCGAGTCTGCTGCCGTTATCGGTTCGAAACCGCGTATTGTATCTGTTTTTTCGAGCAGGACGCGGACCGATGTATCGAGGTCATCCAGGGCCGCGGCGTTCGCGTCGAAAATTGTCATTCCAGGGTCACCGTTATTTCCATTCCCGGGGTTATGGGAGTTCCCGCGGCCGGCTTCTGGGAGATGACCCATCCTTCCCCCCGGAGGGTAATTGAAACATTGTCGATTTCAAAGAGGGGTAAAATTTCCCGCTTCGAAAGCCCGGTCAAATCGGGCATGGTGTCCCGGATAATCAATTCCTTCGGCGGAGTTGTTTCTATAACCCCCGGGTGCCGGACGATAATGTCCCCCGCCCGGGGGATGCCGAAGTAGGGGACCATTTCTTCTATTACTTCCCGTACAACCGGAACGGCTACGCGGCTTCCGTAATATTCTTCTCCCTTCGGGTACTCGAGTACCGCGTATACGATAAACCGGGGGGCTTCCGTCGGAAAAATCGCGATAGTGGAAGCGAGAAACGCCTTTTCCGAATATTTTCCCGTTGTTTTGTCGATTATTTCGCCGGTACCGGTTTTCGCGGATATCCGCAGGCCTTCAATATACAGGTCCCTTGCCGTTCCCGCGGGAAATGTCGCGGTTTCCATGTATTCAAGCATATTTTCCGCTGTTTCCGGCGAAATGACTCTGCCGAGGGACTCGGCAGTGTTCCGTGTTTCAACTTTACCCTTCGGGTCGAGGATTTTTTTTACCACACGCGGCCGCAGCATTATTCCTCCGTTAGCTAGTGCCGTCGCGGCCGTAACGACCTGGAGGGCGGAAACGCCGATTTCCTGACCGAAGGCGATTGTTGGTTTTGACCGGATGGACCATCTGCTAACGGGACGCAGTTCACCCGAGGTCTCGCCGGCCATCGGAATCCCCGTGGGGCTGCCAAAACCGAAATCTCGTAATTTTCCGTGAAACTCTTCCGCGGAAACTGTTTCCGATGCCGATGCAATCCCGACATTACAGGAATACTGGATAATTTTCTGTGCATTTACCCGCCCGTGGGCACGCAGGTCATGAATAAGTTCATCTTCCCGTTCCCCGGGGATTTCAATGGTGTACGCTCCGCCGCAGTAAAACGTGTCTTTCCCGGTAATTCCTCCCAAATCTATTAAACTGGAAAGGGAAAAAATCTTGAAAACGGACCCCGGTTCGTAGGAAAATTCAATCGGTCTGTTCATCCTGCTGTTCCTGTCATATCCGGCAAAGGAATTGGGGTCGAAATCGGGTTTGGATACGTATGCCAGAATATCGCCGTTTTCCGCGTCCGCAACCAGCAGCATGACCGAATCGGCGTCGTTTTCCTTGTATGCTTTTTCGGCAATAATGTCGGCAAAATACTGAACATTGAGGTCGATGGTCAGGAAGAGCTGGTTGCCGTAGACAATTTCGTCTTCCGACTCTTCGATGCCCGGGGAAAGTTCGTGGTCGTAAGAGTATTCAAGACCCGCTAAGCCGGTATTGTCGGTACCCACATAGCCGATGAGGTGGCATGCCAAATTCCGTTCGGGATAACTCCGTCCAAATTCAGGTTCTAAAGAGATTCCCCTGCATTTTCCCGCCCGGATTTGTTCTTCTATTTTTTCCGCGGCGGTAGTGGATATTTTCCGTTTTATGTAGAGAAAGCCGCTGGATTCGGTAAAATATGAGTTCAGCTGTTCCGGGTCCATGTCCAGGATCTTCCCCAGGATTTCCGCGGTTTCCCGGGGATTCTCGACATGGGGGACCCATGCCGTTACCGAGGACAGTTTTGTTTGAAGAGCAAGGACCCGCCCGTTTCTGTCGAGAATAGGTCCCCGTTCCACAAGCGGAGCAGCCAGCGTTGACGTTGCCGAAGGTTTCGCCTTCACGAGCATAATGGAGACATACTGCCACAGCAGGACGAGGACGAACAGGCCGGTGACACTTATGAAAAATAGAAAGCGGTTTCTTGCTTTGGTATCTCTTTCCTGCATAAAATTCCGTAACTTATAGTAATACAAGCCTCTTTTGTTGTCGATATGAATTGTAGAAGGCTATGGTATCGTCGATAAAAAATCAACAAGTAGTACGAAGAAAAAAGGCGCCCCGGCGGGTAAAAAAGGCAAAAAAACCGGATAGAAAGCAGGGGAAAGTGCGGACTTTCAAACTTTCCCGCAAAGTATCGATTTACGCGGCCGCAGGTTTATGCGTTATTCTTTCCGGTTTATTTATTTCTTCGAGTGTACCGATTTTCGGGTCCGTGGAAAACGCCGGGGGAATAGCCCTGCCGGCGGACCCGGAAATTGAAAGTTACCTTTTCGAATATCTAGATGATCCGGCGGAAAGCCCCGAGCGGGAGGTGGAATTACCCCATGTTTCGGTACTTGCTTCCATCGATCCGGTTACCCGCACGATAGCAAAGGGAGACACCCTTTCCGAAATTTCCGAAGAATATGGAATTTCTTTAGGGACCCTTATCAGTTTCAATAAAATTCAGGACGTGCGAAAAATAAAAATCGGCACATCTCTGAAAATTCCCAATTCCAACGGTGTTTTGTATACCGTTCGGAAAGGGGACAATTTGAGCTCCATTGCCGACAGGCACGATGTCAGTTTAAATGATATTTTAGACGCAAACGATTTAGAGACATCGGTAATTACCTCCGGACAGGAGCTGTTCATCCCCGGCGCCGAAATAAGCTCCTTCGAGCTGAAAAAGGCAACGGGACAGTTGTTTGTCTATCCGGTACGGGGCTCTCTCTCTTCCCCCTTCGGAATGAGAAACGACCCTTTTACAGGGGTGCGGAGAATGCACTACGGCATCGACTTGGCAAATTATACCGGGACCCCGGTGAAAGCATCGATGGAGGGAACTATTATTACCGTCGGGTACAGTTCCCGGACCTACGGCAACTATATCATCATGAAACACGCCGGCGGATTTCAAACACTCTATGGACACTTACACGACGTGTATGTTACAAATGGAATGTACGTACGGCAAGGGCAAACGATTGGTACGGTAGGGAATACCGGCAGAAGTACCGGTCCCCATCTTCATTTCAGTATCTACAAGTACCAGAATCCGGTTGACCCTCTAAAATATTTATTCTAACGAACGGGAGCAGGCAGATGCGCAGGATAGTTTTTGTTATCGTCGGACTTTTTGCCGTATTTACAATGATCCGTGCCTACGCGGCTACGAAAGAAAAAATCCCGATGGAAGAAGTGAATTACGCCGACGGCGGCGGTACACCGAAGGGCAATCTGTAGTCCTCCTTGTCTCTCCTATTTTCCGCAGCAGTACTTGTATTTTTTTCCGCTTCCGCAGGGGCAGGGATCGTTCCGTCCCACCTTCGGCACGGTCCGTTTTATCTGGACTTTTTCGGGAGCTCCTTTTCCGCCGGTCGGCCGCGCCCTGTCGGCGGTGCCGGACACAGCTGCACCCGCAAACTGGCCCATGTTGGAGTGGGAGGCTGTCGTTCCCTGGACCGCGCCGGCGGCGGGTTTTGTTTTCGGACTGGCGGTCCGTATCCGTACTTTCAAAATTTTCCGGGCAATGGCCGTTCGAATTTCATCGATGAGGCGGTCAAATATATCAAACCCTTCGAGCTTGTATTCTAAGAGCGGATTTTTCTGTCCGTAGGACCTAAGATAGACCGCTTCCCGCAGGCTTTCGAGGTTTTCCAAATGGTCCTGCCATCTGCTGTCGATGGAGTAGAGATATTCATACCGGATAAAAGTATTGAACGCCTCCCGCCCCACCTGTTCGCTTTTTTCTTCAAGGTCTTTTCTCAGGGCTTCCGTCAGATACTGCTGCAGCTGTTCGGGGGTGTAGGAAACCAAGTCGTCGTCGGGGACCTCGAGTTCATAGTAAAAATTTTCTATCAGTTCTTCTCGAAGACCGATAAGGTTCGGCACCGCTTCTCCTCGGCTTTCTTCGAAACGCTCGACAATTCCGGCTATGATGTCCGCCGCCGTATCGATAATCCGTTCTTTCAGGTTATCGTCCTGCAGGATGGTGTCCCGCTGTTCGTAAATGTACTTCCGCTGTTCATTCAGAACATCGTCATATTCAAGAAGATGTTTCCGTATTTCATAGTTCCGTTCTTCAACCCGTGTCTGAGCACGTTCAATTGCCTTGTTGATGAGGGGATGGAAAATCGGTTCCCCCGATTTCATGCCGAAGCGGGACATGGTCCCTTTAAAGTTTTCGCCTCCGAAGAGTCTCATCAAATCGTCGTCGAGGGAGATAAAGAACCGAGACTTCCCCGGGTCCCCCTGACGTCCCGAACGGCCCCGCAGCTGGTTGTCGATTCTTCGGGATTCATGACGTTCGGTCCCGAGGACAAAAAGGCCCCCTGCGTCCTTCACTTCCTGATAGTCTGTCTGCCATTTTTTGTATTCCCGTGCCAGGGCGTCCCGGTACACCTGATCTTCCGCTTCGGTACCCGCGCTTCTCCTGGCCCGGTGCTCGGGGTTGCCGCCAAGTTTGATATCGGTACCCCGCCCCGCCATGTTGGTTGCTATGGTAACCGAACTCTGTGCGCCTGCTTCGGAAATGATAAGCGCTTCCCGCGCGTGGTTCTTTGCATTCAAAACTTCGTGCTGAATCCCCCGTTTTTGCAAGGCGGCGGACAGCCGTTCCGATTTTTCGATGGATACGGTCCCCACGAGGACGGGCTGTTTCTTGTCTACGGACCGCTGGATTTCGTCGCAAATGGCGTTGAATTTTTCCGCTTCATTGAGGTAGATAACGTCGTCTTCGTCCTTTCTAATGACCGGACGGTTCGTGGGAATAACAACGACTTCGAGATTATATATTTTCGCAAATTCCTTCGCTTCGGTGTCCGCCGTGCCGGTCATTCCGGAAATTTTTTCATACATACGGAAATAATTCTGGAAGGTAATGGTGGCCATCGTTTTGTTCCTGGCGGCAACATTGATCCGCTCTTTTGCTTCGATGGCCTGGTGCAGCCCCTCGGAGTAGCGGCGGCCGTGAAGGATACGGCCGGTAAACTCGTCGACGATCTGGACCTTTCCCTGCTGTACAACATAGTCGACGTCCCGGTGAAACAGATAGTGGGCCTTTACGGCCTGGGTAACGTAGTGCAGATATTCAAAGTTTTCTTCGTCGACGAGGGAACCGGAAATAATTTTCTGGCGCTGTAAGAGGTTTTCAACTTTGTTCATACCCTCTTCGGTAAAGGTGACCCGTTTCCCTTTTTCATCGAGTTTATAGTCACCCGACGCCTCTTCCGGGTACTCTTCCGTTTTGGGATCTTTTTCACATTCCGTCAGCTGGGGAACAATCCGGTTTACCTCCCGGAACTGTTTTGTGTCGTCCTCCGCGGGACCGGATATAATAAGCGGCGTCCGGGCTTCGTCGATCAATATACTGTCGATTTCATCGATAATGCAGAAGTGGTGTTTCCGCTGGACCTTCCCGCGGATCTCCCGGCGCATATTGTCCCTGAGGTAGTCGAAACCGAATTCGTTGTTTGTTCCGTAGGTTATGTCTTTTTTGTACGCTTCTTTCCTTGCCTCGTTGTCCATGTTCGACAGAATATTGCCTACGGAAACGCCGAGGTAGGAGAAGACGGGGCGCATCCAGTCGGCGTCCCGTTCCGCTAAATAGTCGTTAACGGTAACTACATGAACGCCCTTTCCCGTCAATGAATTGAGATAGGCCGCGGCAACACTGGAGAGCGTCTTTCCTTCTCCGGTTTTCATTTCCATAATTTTTCCGTAATGCAGGACAATGCCCCCTAGAAGCTGTACGTCGTAGGGCCGCTCGCCCAAGGTGCGCCGTGCCGCTTCCCGGGCCAAGGCAAAGGCTTCGGGGATAAAATTGTCCAGGCTTTCCCCTTTTGCTATGCGGTCCCGGAAATCATCCGTTTTTTTTATAAAATCTTCGGGGCCGAGTTCCATGGCCCAGGATTCGAGATTGTTTATCTTATATACCAATGGAAGCAGCTCTTTTAGGTCCCGTTCGTGCTGTGTTCCGAATACGGTGCTTAACAGACTCATGTTTTTTTCTCCCTTACAGTTAGAGATTCCCTTTTTGTATACTATGTCTGAAGATTGACATAGTTTTCAAGCCCTAGTACTATGGCCCGAATGAAGAAAAGCATTCTCCTTTCCGTACTGGTCTACAGCATACTAATAATTCTCGCCGGATGTCAAAAGGGAGGCTTGGACACACTGGAGAAGGAAGTCCTTTTCCCCCTATCTTACGGAAAGGCGGAGGATGAACTGACGTTTTTTCACAAACCCGGAATGAAACTGCCGCAAGCGAATGTAGCGATGTCCGGCGGCATTGTGTATGTAGGTTCCTCTCAGGGCCGGAAGGTGATGAAGTTCAACTCCTACGGAGATCTTATCGGGCTCTTTTACAATTCCGAAACCAACCCACCGCCGGTACTGCTGTCGAAAGAGCTGCCGGAAGACGCTGTCTCTACGAAACAGGCCTTTCAGTATCGGTTTTCCGATATCGGCGACATCGCGGTAACGAAGGACCACGGCCTTCTCGTCCAGGATAAGATAGACGAACAGCGGCAGGAATTCGATCCGGAGCTTCAGGTCATGCTGGACCAGATCGTCCTCCGGTTTTCCCGAACCGGTGAATTGATCGATTTTTTAGGACAGGAAGGTTCCGGGGGAACGCCGTTTCCTTACGTAGAACGGGTCAGCACCACTCTGAAAGGAGAAACCGTTGTGTTTTGCCGTACGCCGGCTGAGTGGATTGTCTACTGGTTTACCCAAAGCGGCTTTTTAAAATATAAAATCGATTTCGACCTGCAGTCCCTTCCGGTGCCGGAGGAGCTCGAAAACAGCATACCCGGCATGGGCACGGTTTTCAGCGATGTAGAGGAGGACCTGCTCTATGTAAAAATTGACTACTATCAAAACAAAACGGATGAACTTGCAGAGGGCCCTTCGGGCATTCAGTTTATCACCTCCTATATCTATGTTTTCGATATCGGCAGCGAGCAGTACAGCGGGAAGCTGGAAATCCCGGAACATTTTCGTTCCCAAGACAGCGCGGACCTCTTGTCGTTTGAACGCGTACGGATGATTTACCGCTTCCTAGGTGTCGGCAGGGGAGGGCACATGTTTTTGCTGGCCCCTTCCGAAAAAAGTGAATACGAGTTGATGATTTTCACCGCCGATGGTAAAGTGGTAAAGAGGGTGGCTATTGTATTACATGATAGGGAAAACATTCACCGGGATTTTTCCATAACACCGGAGGGGATTGTATGCGCGCTGATTTGCGAGGAAGAAGGCGCGGAGGTCCTCTGGTGGCGGACCGATAGGTATATAGTACAGGAAGATGAACAAGGGAAAATTTTCAGAACGGAAAGAAACTGAGTATCCCGGTCAGCTTCATTTCCATTACAGCAGGGATGAACGGCAGTCGGCGCTCTCGCCGGAAGTTGTCGACCGGTACGCACGGAAGGGGGGTATTTTCCGAAGGAACCGCCCTTTAGTCATTTTGTTTTTAGATGTCCTGTTTGTGCTCGTCCTCTATTTCATTGTCAGTCCGATTTTACATCGCTACGCCGCTGCCACCGATTTAAACGGTTACGAGCTGCGGCTCCGGGCGTTTCTCTTTGAAGATTCAACCTTTGTAAGCGTACAAATCGAAGCGGAGGAAGCCGCTAATGCGGAGGAGCAGAATCTCGTTACAATACGCTTTTCCCTCGAAGGCGCGGATTCGGAAGCGGAACTTGTCGATGTATTGCCGGGCAGTCCCGGAGAGCGGATGATATACCGGGCCCGGCTTCCAGGAGGGGAGGGAAAACAGGACGTTTTTGCCGAAGTGCGTATCGGCGGTGAAACGGCCTCCTTGAAGACGGAAATTATTCCCGAACAAGATTAAAGCTTGACTATGGCCGTTCATTCTTATATCCTTATAACAGTAGAACCTTACGGAGAACAGATATGGTACAATTTTACTTTTTATCTATCCTTTTAAATATTCTAACGGGATTCGTCCTTTCCATCGACCTCTTAGCCGAGCGGATGGAATGGGTTTCCTCCCTGAAGATCCCCTTTTCAAACAGTGTCTTCCGCTTCGTTGTCGGAATTTCCGCCGCCGTTGTGGGGGTCCTGAAGCTTTTAAGCGCCTTCCGGGGGGATGTTCCCGTGGTCGGCGATTTACTTCCGGCGGCAGCGGGTATTCTCATGGGAGTTATGCTGATTGTCGACTACTATAAGGCAAAAGCGGCGGTTTCGTCCCAGGCCTTCGATACCATCGACAGGGTGTTTTTCAGAAGAAAGTCGGTTATCGGCATTATTGGAATTATTATCGGGGCCCTCCACTTTTTCATGCCCTCCGTTCTCTTTCTGTAAACCTCTTCCGGTTCAATGATTACTACCGCCGGTGTGGCCCGGAACGCGGCTGGAGCGTATTTCATTGGGAAACGGAGACCTTCGGAAAATTTGGGTTCCTGCTGGGAATTCCCCGGGGGGAAGGCGCGGCCGGATGAAAATGCAGAAGAAGCCCTCAAACGGGAATTCAGTGAAGAGTTCGGCATCGACATCAGTGTCGGAAAGCTTCTCTGCACCGGGGAATTTGTCAATCAATCGGATGTGTACACCCTGAAAGCCTACAGTATAACCCTTCTCGGTACTCCCGAGTGCAGGGAACACATCGAACTTGCCTGGAAGACCTTAGAGGAAATCCGGAAACTCCCCTTTGTGCCCTCCGACGGGGTTATTGTCGAGGCCCTCGGCGGTCCGGAAGAATATTAGATAATTGTCCCGTCGGGAATAATCGATTTCTTCGGTATTATAATGATTCCGTCCCGAATATAAAAATTACCGTAATCGCCTTCCTCCCTGAATTTATCTTCAAGGCCGATTCTGCACCCTTCGCCGATGCGTGTGTTTTTATCGATAATTGCCCTGCGGATAATGGACCCTTTTCCTATCCCTAAGTTCGGTTTATTGCCGGTCCTGTTCTTTTCTTTCTGCTCGGGCGTTTCATAATAATCGTGACCCATACAGACAACACCGTCCATGTCGGCGCCGGATTCGATAATTGAGCGGATACCGATAATTGAGTTTCGGATGGAGGCATTGGTAATAATGCTGCCTTCGGTTGTCAGCGACTGGGAAAAGGTACAGAAATTGATTTTCGAAGCCGGGAGATGCCGTTTATGGGTATAGATCGGTGCATTTTCATCATAAAAATTGAAATCAGGGTTCATGGACGCCAAATTGATGTTGGTATCGTAAAAACTCTTGATTGTCCCGATGTCCTCCCAGAAACCGGTAAAAATATACGCGTTTACCTTTCTTTTCTCGATGGCCGTCGGGATAATTTCCTTTCCAAAGTCGGCATAGGAGTTATCCAGGACCTCCTCCATGGTTTTTGCATTGAAGATGTAAATCCCCATGGAAGCGAGGTATTTTTTTCCGAGGGCCTGCGTCTTTTTATCTGGATGCAGCTCATCCGGTACCGCCATCCACTCGATCTCTTTGTCCGCCCCCGGTTTTTCAAGAAATTCCACAATCCGTGATTTTTTATCGGCCCGGAGGATCCCCAGTTGAGAGGCGTTTTCTCTGGTTACAAGAGTTGCCGCGACGGTCAGTTCGGCCCCGCTGTCGCAATGATGCCGAAACATATCGGCAATGTCCATTCGGTAGAGCTGGTCTCCCGAAAGAATAATGTAATGTGTCGGCTCCTGGGTGTGAAAGTGGATAAAATTTTTCCGAACCGCGTCCGCGGTCCCTTCATACCAGCTTGAATCGGTAAAGGTCTGTTCCGCCGCGAGAATTTCCACAAACCCGCTGCTGAAGGAGTCGAAAATGTAGGTGTTTGCCAAATGAAGATGCAGGGAGGTGGAATTAAATTGTGTTAAAATGTAAATTTGCCTGAATCCCGAATTGATGCAGTTGGAAATAGGAATATCGACAAGCCGGTATTTTCCGCCAAAGGGGACGGCCGGTTTTGCCCTGTCTTTGGTTAAGGGGTACAGACGGGTCCCTTTTCCTCCTCCTAAGACAATTGAAAGTGGTTTGTCATTCATTTTCGGGCTCCTTCATGTGTAATACTACGAGTGATACCGATATCAGGTCAAGGAAAAACTTCTATATCTAAAAAAAAAAGTATGATAGATTACCGGTATGGTCGATATTAGCACCCTTATTGATGATCTGAACCGAAATGATGATTTTACGCGGCAGGTGGCCCATTTTGAAAAAATCCCTCCCCGGGAGGGCAGCTGCGCCGATTTTCCTCCGGGCATCCGGCCGGACCTGGCCGATGCCTTGAAGAAAACGGGGATTACACAGCTGTATACTCACCAGCGCGCGGCTTACGACGCTGTTACCTCCGGAAAAAACACCGTAATTGTAACACCCACGGCGTCGGGAAAAACACTCTGCTACAACCTGCCGGTCCTGCAGACCCTGCTCGAGAACGCGGATTCCCGGGCCCTGTATCTGTTTCCGACAAAGGCCCTGTCTCAGGACCAGCAGTCGGAGCTGAACGCGCTTATCAACGCTTCCTCTCTTCCTCTGCCGGTCCATACCTATGACGGCGATACTCCCTCTTCCGTCCGGATAGCGGCGAGAAAAACAGGACGTATCGTCATCTCCAACCCCGATATGCTCCACGCGGGAATCCTTCCCAACCATCCGCGATGGATCAAGTTTATTTCCGCCCTCCGCTTCGTCGTTATCGACGAGATACACACTTACCGGGGTGTTTTCGGGTCCCATATGGCAAATCTTCTCCGGCGGCTTCTTCGGGTAACCCGATTCTACGGCGCCGAGCCTGTCTTCATCTGCTGCTCCGCGACCATCGGCAACCCGAAGGAGCTGACGGAACAGGTCCTCGGGACCCCGGTAACGCTCATCGATAACAACGGCGCCCCGTCGGGGGAGAAAAACATCATTCTCTACAATCCTCCCTTAGTGGACAGGGTCCAGGGTATCCGCCGGGGGGTCGTTTTGGAGGCACAGCGGATCGGCGCCGAAATACTGAAAAGGGGCGCGAAAACGATTATTTTCGCCAGGTCCCGGGTGCGGGTGGAATTGATCGCATCGTATATACGAAGCAGGCTCGCGAATTTTTTTACCGACAACAGCCGTATCCGGGTGGAATCCTACCGCGGCGGCTACCTTCCGAAGGAACGGAGGGCCATCGAAAAGGGGCTGCGGGAGGGCAGCGTGCACGGGGTGGTTTCCACGAACGCGCTGGAACTGGGGATCGACATCGGCGGTTTGGATGTTGCCATTCTCGCGGGGATACCAGGATCGGTAGCGTCCGCGTGGCAGCAGACAGGCCGTGCGGGAAGAAGAACTACTCCGTCCCTCTCGATTTTGATTGCCTCGGCATCTCCTACCGACCAGTATATGATCAAGCATCCGGAATATTTTTTTTCCAAATCCCCCGAATCGGGCTGGGTGGACCCGGACAATATTTACATCCTGCTGGACCACCTGAAGTGTGCCGTATTCGAAGTCCCCGTGAAAGAAGATGAACGTTTCGGAGGGGACGCGCGTGAACTGCTGGGGTACCTGGAGGAAAACGGGGTGGTCCGGTATTCGGAAGGGACCTATTACTGGGCGGACCGGGGCTATCCGGCGGAAAATGTTTCTCTCCGTTCGGCGACGGCGGAAAATATCGTAATTGTGGATAGTACCGGAGAGCGCAACATCGTTATCGGCGAGATGGACCTTCCCTCTGCAAAGCAGCTTCTCTTTAAAAATGCCGTGTACATCCACCGGGGCGACCAGTATTTTGTGCAGGAACTGGATCTGCAGGACAAGCGCTGCTATGTTACCCAGTCGACGGTCAATTTTTACACCGACGCGATTGTGAAAACCGACATCAAGGTACTCGAGGAAGATGAGACGCACCCCTTCCGGGACTTTTCCTGCGTTCTTGGTGATATTCTTGTACGGCGGCAGGTCGCGAAGTTTAAAAAATTGAAGTACAAGACCCATGAAAACATCGGGTACGGAGAAATCCATCTTCCCGAAGACGAAATGCACACACGGACGGTTGTCCTGCTCTTCGGTCCAGAGAGCAGGGCCGGCGCGTACCTGCAGTCCTTAAGCGAGGAGTTTCGGGAAATTGTCCTGTCGAAGGTGGGGACACTTCTGATAAATGTTGCTCCCTTTATCCTCCTTTGCGACAGGCGGGACATTTCCGTAGCGGAACGGGTCCGGGACCCTCATTTTAATGAGTTCGCCCTCTACATTTATGAGATGTACCCCGGCGGTATCGGTCTCGCAGAAGGGTTTATACGGAACATACGCCTTATCCTGGAGGCCGCGGAGGAA
>CAZSGZ010000057.1:0-16733 GCA_964606455.1 uncultured Spirochaetales bacterium | reverse complement strand
CGAGAGAGGTCCAGTATCTCATCGAAGCCCTCATCTGCATCCTCGGCAGCGAAGAGGCGGTCCAAAATCGGAAGATTGCTTCGGTAACGTATTGCCCCATCGCGCCCCTGGCCCACGACGGAGATATGGCCGAAGCATATCTCGAGCTGGGAAAATACGGCATACCGGTAAACATTCTTCCCATGCCGGCCTGCGGGTCAACCGGCCCCGCGGGACTTTTTTCCAACATTGCGGTTGCAAATGCCGAGGGACTTTCGGCAGTGGTCCTGTTCCAAGCGGCAAACCCGGGGGCTCCCTGCATCTACGGCAGCGCTCCGGGCACCATCGACTTCAGAACAAGCCTTTTCCTGGCCGGTACGCCGGAAATGGTTCTGCAGGCCGGTGCGGTGAGCGACCTGGCACGGTCCTATGGTCTCCCTTCGCTGGGGGCCGGTTGTTTGAGTGACGCAAAATCGACGGGAAGCCAGGCAGTTATCGAGAAACTCCTAACAACGCTGCCGCTGGTACTCGGCGGTATCGACATAGTCAACGGAATGGGGCTTATAGAATCGAGTCAGATACTCATACTGGAACAGATTGTTGTGGACAACGAGATTGCCAGGCTCTGCGCAAGAATGAGAGAAGGCATCGATTCGTCTCCTGAAAAAGATTACTTTACCGATATTGCGGAAACCGGCCCGGGAGGCCATTTCCTCATGGCCGAAAGCACCGTGAAAGCATGCCGGAGCAGAGAATTCCTTCGGACCAAACTCATGAACCGGGACCCTTACGAAATATGGGAGGAACTGGACAGGCCGGATATGTATAAAAAAGCGAGAGAACAAGTCAGCGAGATCCTTGAATCGGCGCCGCCCCATCCGCTTTCAGAGGACGTTACCGGAAAACTGCGGGACATTATTTCCAGAGCGGAAATAGAGTTAGGAGCTCTCGCTTCCGCGGGTTAAATCTGACCCGTATTTTCTTTTAAACCGGGTGACGGCGTATTTTTCCAATTTCCATTGGGGAATACCGCAGGCTTCACACACTCCCTGATACAACTTGTTCCGCAGCCACCGGGCTGCCCGGCTGTTCCGGGAATTGTACACGGTAAATTGCTTGTTGCAGTGGGTAACAATGACGGCGGTATTCCCCCGTTTCTCCACCGATTTAATGCCGTGAAGAATACCCCTCCTGGAAGGCCACAGTTTAATTTTATCGATTAAGAGAAAGAGGTCCACACGTTTCCGGTAGTACCGGGCCGGCTGAGCTTTTTTCCGCCGCGGATCAGCCACTGCGTACTCCTGCCGAGAGGCGCGGCGAATCGTCCCGGTATGAATCGATTCCGCAGCCTTCCATAATGTTCCGTATTACTTTATTTCGTCTCTCGAAGGCATGTTCTCTGCTGTTGCCTGTACAGATAAGCGTTGCCGCCCATTCCTTTTTCCCCTCTCGGTAATTCGTTATACCTTCGTCGGCGCCGAAAAACCCTTCCGCAACATGCAGCTCATCTACATCCGCCATTACGTGCTCTCCCGCCGTACACAAACCGCAGGGAACCGCCGTAATGTGTTCAAGCACTACGGCTTTCACGTCCCCGTGCACCACATCCGCCTCGCCGCTCCGGCCTGCCCCCCTTTGCCGGAACCTATTCCCGGCATGCCGGGTTGCTGCAATTTCCACCAGGTTTAGTCCCGAAGACCAGTATACGGCAATAGGGGTCTGACTCGGCAGCCGGGCATCAATTTCAAGTACAGAGAACTCCGACCCGTTGTATACGGCTTCAACATCCATAATGCCCCGCAGCCCGAGACGTTCCGCGATGGTACATGCAATTTGTTTAAAAATACCCGCGGCCTCAGCTCCCAGGTCCGCGGGTGCCGTTACCCGCTTACAGTCAAAACTGCCGTCCATTTCCAGCCGGGTTATCTGATGTACCCGATAATCCCCGTCCCGGCCTGTTACCTCGACGGAATAGTGGCGGCCGTTAAGAAACTCCTCCGCGATATACCCGTCTGCGGTAAGGCGGTCCAGATCCAATTCCCCCGAATTCGCTGCTCCGATAATCCGGACTCCTCTGCTCCCGCTTCCTTCCGAGGGTTTCAGAATAAGGGGATAACCGCAATCCGGCCGGTTCCGGGGAGTAGCAATCCCCCATGCAGCAAACATTTCTTTAGAACGCTTCTTGGAAGATGCAACGTGATAGGAAGAGAAATCATGAATATAAGGGGTCCCGGCGGCGGCACAGATCATGCCCAGAGCATCGAGAACTTCCATGTCCTCAACCGCAGGCAAGACGAGGTCCGCACTTTTAACCTGGGGATAGCACTGCCTGAAATCGGTTGCGTCAATATTGATGAATGTATTGGCCAGATTCCGGGCGGGTACCCGGAAGGTTTTATCTATCAGCGTGACCTCCATCCCCGCTTTCTTCCCCAGATAAACCGCCTCCGTGCCCTGGAGTTTTCCCCCGACTACGAGGAGACGCATAGTTCCTCCTCCGCAGCCCGCCGGGCCTGCATCCACCCGATATACCTTTCCCCTCCCGCCGGCGCCACGCCGCAGCGTGTGATTATATCTCCGACCCGTTCCATACTCCGTGCTCCGGTCTCAATATCGAGATCTTTATTCGCCACACCGGCAAATCCTCGTCCCGGCGGGACCACCGACGTGACCACATTTGCTCCCGCGGCCAGACGCTTTTCAAGCCCTGCCAGACCCTCTACATCCAGGGATGCGGGGATTAAGAGACCGGGGAAATTGAGCCGTAAAACGGCAATAATACAAGCTTCCCGGTCCGGTCCGCTCCCGTCCCCGGGCAAGGGAATTCCCGATCCGGGGACGAATGCCATCGCCCGCACCTGGCTTGCCCCCATCTTTTTCATTGCATCGATACTCCAAACAATCGATTCGATACTTTCGCCTGTCCCCGTCAGGACCCCCTCCTCGATAAGCAGGCCGCGGATGCGAGCTTCCCCCTTTACCTTAAGCCGCCCGTCATAATCCTGCCGAGGCCTCAGGCGGGCAAACTCCTCACGGTCAAAGCTTTCCTGGTAGCAGGCATACCAGTCGGCACCGGAAGCGCGAAGCATCGAGAGCTGCCGTGCGGTAACCACGCCGGGAGAGACCATAACGGGCAGTGACGTTGTACGCTTTATTTCCCGGATAATGTTTAACATTTCTCCGAACCCTGAATCGGACCGGTAATATGGGTCCTCCCCCATGGTAAGATCGATCAGGTGTACACCCGTCCGTGCAAGAACGACTGCCGCTTCGACAATTTCATCCGGCCCCTTCCTGTACCTTGCCATTCCGGTATTGGGCATACGGTAGGAACAGAATGTACAACTATTACTGCAAAAGGTGCTTATATACAGGAAACCGTAGAGGAAGATTTCTTTTCCAAAATATCTTTCCCGCAGGCTTCGTGCGGCGGCGAAGAGGAGTCCTCTCTCCGCGGGGTCCCGGATTTTGAGCAGCATCCGGTTCTCCTTCGAATCCGGAATTTCACCCGCAAGTACTTTTTCGATAATTTTCCGGATCATACCCGAAGCCTCGAACCGTTTAAGTATGAAAGGCTCCGCTTCCAGGGGTTTATAGAAGAGCTTCCGTTTTTCACCATTACAATCCGTTCCAGCCCGATTCCGAGGCCCACCCAAGCGGCGTCGATCCGCCAGTTGCCGTCCAACTGATGGGGACCGAATGCGGCGGAACCGATTTCCACATCTTCCTCTCCCGCTAGGAGATCGACCGTTTCGCCGTACACGGCGGAAGTTTCTCCTTCCAGCCGGTACTTCCCGATGCCTGCCGTCGAGGCGACCATATCCGCAAATTGCCGGAGTCTTCCTTCCCGTTTTTCCGGCGGCAGTCCCATTTCCACTAAATTGAGCATTGTGAATTCCCCGGCATGCTGCGATCCGGAGGTCTCTTTCCTGTAGCAGGTTCCGGCTTCGAATATCCGTACCGGCTTTTCCCACAGTCGGAGAAGGTCTACAAGCACATAATAGAGGTGGGGAGCCAGCATCGGGCGCAAGCATCTGTCCTTGTCCAGCCAGAAAACCTGCCGGTACAGGGGATGCTCTTCGGTAATTGTCATCTTTGCAAGAAGGCCCCTCGTCATAATCGTAGGAGTGAGAACTTCGGTAAAACCGTTTTCGGTCAGGACGGAAGCAAGGCGCTCCCGCAGCAGGGCAAGCTCATGCCGCCTCCCGCCGCGCTGCGCCTCGAGACTTCCACGATGGAACCGAACAAGCCGGTTCTCTTCCCCGAGGAATGCTTCATTCCTTTCATCAGCATTGGTAAAACGCCGAGACAAGACCGTTTTATTTGATTCCAATTCCGTAAGCCGGCGGCGCTGCGATTCAGTCCATGTAATCATCAATTCAATTTATTTCAGGAATACAGCTCTTTTACGGCCCGTACGGCATCATGGGCATCCTCGGCATATGCATCCGCTCCGATCTTTTCCGCCCACCGCTTTGTTACCGGTGCGCCGCCGACGATAGTCTTGAAACGGTCACGTACACCGGCCTCCTGCAGGACCTTTTCAAGCTCCTGCTGTTTGTTCATGGTCGTTGTCAGGAGGGAGCTGCTGCCGATGATATCGGCTTCGACCTCCATGGCCTTCTCGAGAAAGGTTTCGCACTTCACGTCCCTTCCTAAGTCGATGACATCGTAGCCGTGGACCTGCAGAAGTGTGACGACGAGCGTTTTTCCTATATCATGGACATCACCCTCTACCGTACCGATAACGATCTTCCCCTGCTTTTGCATACTTCCGGTTCCGGAGAGAGAAGCCCGCACCACCGCGGTTACTTCAGTCATGACCTCGGCGGCCAGTATCAGCTCGGGAAGAAATTTTACACCCCGGCTGAAAAGTTCGCCGATTTCCGTAATTGCGGGTATGAAGGCCTCGTTTAAAAGCTCGAGGCCGTTTCCGCCTCCGTCGATAAAATCGCGTGTGAGATCAACTGCGACGTCTTTTTTAATGTCCAACAGTGTTTTTCTCGCCTCTTCAACCAGTTTTGGGTCCAGCATTTGCTTCTCCTTGAATAAAAGGCGGGAAGTCCGGGTGTCGCACCCGGCTGTATGGATTTAGAGTCCATACGATCACTTTTTCGATCCACTCCCCGTATATCTATTCCTCCAGCATTTTTTCAAACAACCTGACCGAATTAATTTCAATATCCAACAGTTTCGCTATCCGCCGTTTCGCTATAATTCCCATTGCTGCTCCGGATTTCGCCGTTACCAATCCTATTCCCAGTTTTTCCCGAAGAGGATACATCACCTCTTCATCCACAAGGTCCAAAAGTGATACACCGAGTTTTTCCGCCACATATGCTTTGGCTTCAGGCAGTTTCATTTTCCGGGTCATCTGCATCCAGGCCGCCAGATCTCCGGCAGTCCTCAGTCCACCCATGCCTGCTGCCATGATATGCGCTACCGGCATACCAAAGACATCACCTACCCCCAGCTACAACCCGTCCGCCTTGCCGATGAGTGCAAGTGCTTTCGATACCCGGGTAACACAGTCTATCGGCGTTTCAATCATCATCGGGACTCCGCAGACCCCCATACCCACATTCGGGTGGACAGGGATGTCAGCCTCATTTACAGTCTCTTTGACAAAGGTGACCGCCCGGGAAAGGTTCCACGGGACCGACTGAGACGAATTAACGTTTACCGCTACACCGAAAATATCGGCTCCCGCCTTTTCGACAATTTTCACCTGCTTATGCGGAAACATTCCCGCAAGCCGCTCACCGTCGAAATAAACCTCCCCGTGCATCCCCAAAACGAACTCGGAGGCCATACCGACGATCAACGACATCAGGGGACACGATTCTTTCAGCTGCCGCACCGCCTGAAGCGTCGCCATAAACTCGGCATCCCCGGTGGAACCCGCGGTGTCGAAATTGATCCCTTCGCAGCCGACCTTATACAGGTTCTGACCGACAAATACCATGTCGGACAAAAGGGCCTCCGCGGCATCCTCCTGGGCCTTTCTCGCTTCGGCAATCTTCCCCTGGGGCATGAGGTCCGAAGGATTGGGGAATGGGCCGTCCGGCTGATAATAAAGTCCCAGATTGGGCTGTGCACCGTAGAAGTATGGTATGGTTACCGATTGGGAGCTTGTATAGTAGTTCATCGTTACCCAGTCAATAATCGATTTTACCGGTTTGAAGCTGTAATCCTCACTTCCGGATGAGGCAGTGTCCGCTCCGGTGCTCCGTTCGTAGCAGAGAAGGCTGGACAAGGCGCTTAACGGAACACCGGAGCCGCCGTCCGCCTCGCTTCCCTGAAGGTTTTCCGCGATTCCATCGTCGGTAACGATGAGCTCGTCCCCATGCGGAACGCTGACGACTCTCCCCGGTTCACAAAAAATACCGCAGAGCTCGTCCTGCTCTTCCACCGACAACTCGGGGACCCCGCCTTTATCCGATGCATCACGGGTACCTTTTTTCAGCTCTTCTCGAAGCTCGGCAACATCCATCGAAATCCTTTCACCGTCACCCATACGTGTTACAACTGAATAACCCATGTCTCTACCCTCTCTTGTATAGTATTCATTCTAAACTCGGGAGAAACGATCTGTCAATAAAAACAACAGTTTTATTGTTGTTTTGCATAAAATATTTTTAGTATTTCAACTTATATCGAGGAAGAAACACTAATTCACCACGATTTTCGTATAAAAATCTTACGAATTTGAAAAAAACCTTTTACAATATCCCCTTCATGGTTTATCCTTAAACAAACTGAAAGGGAGTACAAAACAACGGATGGCGATTAAGGGATATCTCCGCTTTGCCGGAAAAAAGCTGATATCTGCGGTTATAACCGTATTTTTAATAACCTGCGTTAACTTCATAATTTTCCGGATCGCCCCGGGAGACCCGGTCAGGATGATGTTCGGAGATCCCCGGGTCAAGGCGGAACAGATGCAGAAGGTCCGGGAGCAGTTCGGCCTGGACAAACCGATGTCAGTCCAGTTTTTATCCTATTTAAAAGAGCTCCCGAAAGGGAATCTGGGCATCTCTTTTTCGCATAAGGCCCCGGTTACACAGGTCATATTTCAGCGTCTGCCCAATACGCTCCTCCTCGTAATAACAGCCCTGATCATTGCCATTGTCTTAGGCGTCGTCCTCGGCGCAATGGCCGGCTGGAGAAGCGGTACCCGTTTCGACCGGGCGATCGTCAGCGTGTCCCTCGCGGTATATTCAATCCCTTCGTTCGCCCTGGGGCTGCTGCTCCTGTTGATATTTTCCTTCCTCATAACAGCCTTTCCCCTAGGCGGTATGTCCACCGCAGCGTCGGGATACACCGGGTTGCGGCATATTACGGACGTGGGATGGCACATGGTACTCCCGGCACTTTCCATCATTTTCTGGTATATCGGCGAGTATGTACTGCTGACCCGGAGTTCCATGGTAGATGTTCTTAACCAGGACTACATTACCCTGGCCCGGGCGAAGGGTTTGAGGGAATCGGTTGTCTTAAAACGTCACGCTTTCCGAAACGCCCTTTTACCCGTGGTAACCATGACGGGAATCAATTTTGCATTTGCAGTCGGCGGGGTCATCGAAGCGGAAACGGTCTTTTCCTGGCCCGGGATCGGCCGCCTTACCTATGACGCGGTCATGAAGAGGGATTACCCGCTGCTGCAGGGCCTCTTTCTCATTTTCGCTATTTCAGTCGTTCTGGTTAATCTTCTTGTTGATCTCATTTACGGGTATATCGATCCGAGGATAAAGAAAGGAGGAGCGGAAAAATAGGTTGAACAAGTTCAAGGCGGCTATGCAGTCGGTAAAAGATTTTTTATGGCTTCTCTTCGACCACAAGATGGGCCGTGCGGGAATCATCATTTTTGCCATTTTCCTGATTCTCGCTGTATTTGCACCGGTCCTGCGCACCCGGGACCCGCAAAAATCAGGGGACGTTGAAAACATTTTAAAACCCCCCTCCAGGGAATTCATCCTCGGTACCGACGATCTGGCACGAGATATCTGGAGCCAGATCCTCTATGGGTCCCGAATGTCCCTTACCATCGGCTTCCTGGCCGGTTTTTTTTCAATCCTCATCGGTTCGTTCGTGGGCTTGATTGCGGGGTTCTTCGGCGGGAGAGTGGAAGAACTGCTGATGCGGGTAGTGGATTTTTTCATGATGCTTCCCGAATTGCCGCTGATGATCGTACTTGCCGCCGTTCTGGGTCCAAGCCTCTGGAATATCGTGATGGTTGTGAGTATCGTCAACTGGCCGACAACCGCCAGGGTCGTCCGGTCACAGGTCCTTTCTATAAAGGAGCGTGCCTTTGTAGAATCCTCCCGGTGTATCGGCGCCGGAAACGGATATCTTATTTTTCGCGAGATAATGCCTAATGTCATTCCACTGATTCTGGCGCAAACCGTACTGATGGTAACCTACGCGATCTATGCCGAATCGGTCTTGAGCTTTCTCGGACTCGGAGACCCGAATATTATTACCTGGGGAATGATGCTTCATTTCGCATTTGAATCGGGGGCGATGTCCGGTGCTGTGTACTGGATTATCCCCCCTATTGTCTGCATCGTTACCCTGATTCTGGGGTTTACCTTTTTCGGAACGGCGGTCAGCGATATTATGAAGCCGGGGTACCGGGAAACCAAGGGGAGAGAGAGATGACGGCCGCCCCGCTCCTCGATGTACGCAACCTGAAAATTAGTTACTTTACCAGGAAGGGGGAGGTAAAAGCGGTAAACGACGTCAGTTTTTCCATTGGAGAAAACCAGACGCTTGGTCTAATCGGTGAATCGGGCAGTGGAAAATCGACCCTGGTTTCCGCAATTATGCGCTTTGTAACGCCCCCCGGAAAAATTAAGGAGGGCAGCATCCTGTTCGACGGTACCGATGTTTTGACCCTTTCGGCGGAGAAGATGCGTCAACTCCGAGGAAAGAGCATCGGCATTGTATTTCAGGCGGCACAGAATTCCCTGAATCCGGTCCTTTCAATCGGTAAACAGATTGCGGAAGAGATCATCGAGCATGAGCATGTACCAAAATCGGTTGCCAGGAAACGGGCGGAAGACGGCTTAGCAAACGTGGGGATCGGAAGGGACCGGGTAAAAAGCTTTCCCCACGAGCTGAGCGGAGGGATGAAACAGCGGGTCATGATTGCGATTGCCACCGCCTGCAGTCCACGACTGCTCATTATGGACGAACCGGTGACCGGCTTAGACGTTATCGTCCAGAGGCAGCTTTTGAAACTGATCGCCGAACTTCGGGTAAAGGAGATGCTGCCGATCATCTTTATTACCCACGACCTTGCGGTAATAACGGAAACCTGCGACCGGGTGGCGGTCATGTATGCGGGACGGATTGTCGAGGAGGCATCCACCGTTTCCCTCTATCAAACCCCCCTCCACCCTTACAGTATCGGGCTTGTAAAGTCGTACCCCAGCATTCAGGGGAAACGGCAGTCCCTGCAAAGCATTCCCGGGTCCCCGCCTAACCTAATTTCGCCGCCTCCCGGCTGCAGTTTTCATCCCCGCTGTTCAAAAGCCATGGATATTTGCAGTAAAATAGTACCATCGATGGTCCAAGTGGGCGGGCACAGTGTTGCCTGCCACCTCTGGCCCGGGGAGACGACTAAGGAATGAACGGGAAGACAATCCTTCGGGTTGAACATCTATCAAAGTATTACCCTATTCATACGGGGTTCTTTGCATCCCTGGGCGAAAAAGGCAAGAACGTTATTAAAGCGGTGGATAATATCAGCTTTGAAGTCCGGGAAAAGGAAATTCTCGGCTTTGTGGGAGAAAGCGGCTGCGGAAAATCGACTATGAGCCGCTGCGTTCTGATGCTCAACTGGCCGACAAAAGGGTCAGTGTACTACAAGAGTACAGATCTGACTGAGCTCGGCGCAAAAGCCATGAAAAAAATGCGCCAGAACATGCAGATGATTTTTCAGGACCCTCACGGCTCCCTCAACCCCCGGCGCACCGTTTCCGATATTCTTCGGCAGTCTCTGCGGATCCACAGGCTGGCGGAAACCGTTGCCGAAGAAAACGAGCTTATCAGGACAGCCCTTACGGAAGTCGAACTTGATCCGGACCGCTTCTGGGACCGGTACCCAATCCTCTTAAGCGGGGGCCAGCGGCAGCGTGTAGGCATCGCCCGGGTCCTCATTCTCCACCCCAATCTTATTATCGCGGACGAACCAATCTCCATGCTGGATGTCTCCGTAAGAATCGGCGTACTCGATCTGCTCTTGAAAATGCGGGAAAAGAACAATATTGCGTTTATTTATATAACCCACGATCTGGCAACCGCCCGTTATATCTGCGACCGGATTGCCATCATGTATCTGGGGAAGATCGTCGAAATTGCCCCTACCGAAGAAATTTTACACCATCCTCTGCATCCCTATACAAAGGCGTTAATTGCAGCGGTACCGGTGACCGACCCAACGGTAAAGGTCGATAACATACCGATCCGTGGATACGTTCCCACAAAACCGGACGGAGACGAAAACTGCTGCAGATTCCATCCTCGCTGTTTGTATAGCAAGAATGAATGCATGGAGGCGGAGCCGGAACTCGAGGAGGTCGAGCCGGGACACTGGGTCACCTGCTGCGGTTAATACAAACCTGTTATATCACGGCACTGTCCACCTTCAGCCTCGTCCAGCGCATGGAAAAGAACCCCGCAACAAGAAGGGCGGCAAAACCGACTGAATACAGCGCATACCCCAGCCACGCGGCCCGAATACCTGTGCCGAACACGTTCAGTACAATTAGTGTAAACCCCAGTGTAAATAAACCGTTGGCCGACGCGTCGGAAATAAAGGCGAAACTGCTCCACCCGTTATGGGTAAAGACCATTTCAATGGAATGGCCGAAAACCGCAATCAGCAAGAAGGGTGCAAAAAATTGCAGCGCCTCCGAACCGGCGGCGATGGTATCGGTTTCACTGTTGAAAATTCTGACCAGGAGATCCGGAAAAAAAAGGCACAGTCCGAAAATCAGCAGGCCGATCATCCCGCCGATGATCATGCCGCAGTATGTGTACCGGACCGCCCCTTTTGTGTCACCCCGGCCGAGGGAATTCCCGACAAGGATCGCGGCGCCGTTTGCGAAACCGCCGGTAACCATCTTTCCAAACCAGACAACTGAAAAAACCACATGCATTGCCGCCAAGTATGCGGACCCGAACCGGCTTATCAAACCTTCGTAGACGAGAAAAGCCCCGTGGGTAATGATATACTGCAGGCAAATAGGGAGCCAGGTGCGGCCGATATCGATAAAGAGGCCTTTCCGCAAGCCTCTGAATCTAAACAGCCTGTACGGCCGGTATTTTTTTGGGACAGCTATCAGCAGGATAAAGTACAGCAGGCCCGCTCCCTGTGCAATGACTGTACCCCAGGCAGCTCCTCGAATTCCAAGGGCGGGGAACCCCGCTTTTCCGAAAATAAAAAAATAATTCAGGATGATATTGAACAAATTGGTCCCGATGGTGGCGGCCATTACCTGTTTGGTTTTATTTATTCCCGCGAGAAATCCATAAATGGTGTAAAAAAATGCGGAAATCGGAATGGACCAGCGGATAATGACGATGTACTCCATGGAGAGATCTACGGTCAGCGGGCTCCGGACAAGTCCGGATATAACGGCTTTTGACGCAAATGACGTAGCAAGAATTAAGAGGCCGGCGCCTATACCGAAAACAAGTCCGGCATTGAACACTTCGCCGGTAAAGGCCGGGGGCTGTTCATCCTGCATTCCGAACCTTCGGGAACAGATTGCCTGCACTCCCGGCGCCATCGTCCAAGCGAACACCCAGAGAATTTCTACAACCAATCCCCCGATGGCAATGGCAGCAAGGTACTCGGTCCCGAGCCTCCCCACCATGACGGAATCGGCAATCATCATGATATACTCGCTAAACATCCCCGCCAGCAGGGGGTAGCCGAGTTTTACTACCTCGTAGAAATAACGCTTCTTTGTTTCAGGCATACAGTTTTCCGCTCTAGGGCTTTACCGCGAAGGCAGCACCCTGCTGTCTGAATCAGGACACAACCTCGAATTACGTATAATATTTGTGTTAAATATCAATTATTCGCTTAATTATAGTACGATATTTACGATTATTGCAACAAATATCGAAATTATTTTGCCTTTTCGCAGTTCAGGCCGCTTGAAAGACAACCGAGGACAACGGCCATTTTTGTTTTGACAAACACGTCCAAACGTCCTATGATTGACCCATGGAATTTGTACAGAGGACACCACTATACTTGAAAGTAGCGAAACGAATTGTCGAAATGATAAAAAGCGGCGCCTATGAAAACAATGTCCTCCCCTCGGAAGAGCAGCTGTCGAAAACACTCCGCATCAGCCGGAACACTTTACGGGAAGCATTGGCGGAGCTGACGAACCAGGGAATCGTCACGAAACGGCAGGGAATTGGCAACGTGCTGATGCCCAGCGCGCTGGAAACACGGTTCCGGATCGATTTAAAGATCGATTTTACCCTGATGCTGCAGGAATTAGGCTACACCGTCCGCTATGAACAGTCCTACAGCCGCTTCGAACATATTAAAAACAACAAGTACAGTGAAAACTCGCTGGTGTATGATGAAATATTGTATACCGACAATGATGTCGCCGCGGTAATGAAAATGTCTATTCCGGCACGTATTCTCACCGCGGACGTTCCGCCGGAACTGCCGAAAAAAAGCTTTTTCGAGTTTATCTACAACTATACCGAAGAGAGTATAGCCCATTCGGTTGTCCATTTCGAAGCAACCACCGTAAGCGGCAACATCGCGGACCGGTTCGGCATCGATCCGTCGGCCCCGGTGTTAAGCTGGAAAGAGCTGTTCCGGAACATGAATGACAAGGTCATTTCCTTTAACCGAATTTATTTCAATCCCCGTGTGTTTCAGCCCACCATCCTCCGAAACGGCTTCTATCAGGAGGACATTAACTACGAGGTCCCCTGTATCACCCTGCCGGACCTAAAGCTGTAAGGACTCCCGCATCCGTTCGGCCAGCCTCCATGCTGCTTCACCGGCTGCTTTTATGGCCGTCCGCTCGTGGAGAGCAGTTACCGTATTGTTCAGCAGTACCGGCCGGCCGTTAACGAATACCGTTTCGATATTCCTCGAATCGGAAGCGTAGGCCAGCCCGGCAACAGGTTCGTGACAGGGAGTTGATTTTGCGGATGCGGCGGGATTAAAAATAAATAGGTCCGCCTTTTTCCCCGTCTCGATTGAACCGATTTGGTCCTCCAGCCCCAGGGCGCGGGCGCCGGATATGGTGGCATATTCCACGGCATCCACTGCCGTGAACATCAAAGGGTCACGGTAAAAAGATTTCGCCTGCAGGATGCCAGCTTTTATCGTTTCGAGCATATCGTTGCTGTTGTTGCTCGCCGCGCCGTCGGTACCGAAACTGCCGGTAAGGCCGTGCTGCCGTATCTCCCGGATCGGCGCCGCGCCGGAGGCCAGGTACATGTTGCTGACCGGATTATAGGAGAACGCCGCGCTTTTCTCAGCGGCACGGCGGACCTCTCCTTCTGTTAGCCTAACACAGTGTACCATTAGCATCCGCTCATTTATCAACCCGTATTGTTCGCAAGCCTCGAAATCGCCGCGGCCGTGGACCTCGGTACTGCACGCGTTGTCGTACTGCGTTTCCGCAATATGGGATGTTACCAGCAGCCCGTACTCGCTGGAAAAGGCAGCCGCCCATTCCAACAGCTTAGGAGAGCACATCCAGACAGCCGACGGTGCTAAGGCAAGCGTTATCAGCCGGCTTTCATCGGCAGGATAGGCGCGGACCAGCCGGCGCATTCCATCATCGATTACATCGGTACTCTCCAGCTCCGCCGGGTTTGCCCCGAACTGCACGCCGGTGTCCGCAAAGCCCCTGGCATACACCAGGCGAAGACCCACATCCCGGTACCCTTTTATCGCGGCCGGGTTCAGGTCATATAAATACTGAGCGTACTGATAGTCGGCAATGGTAGTTGTCCCGCTCCGTACCGCATCCAGGCCGGACAAAACAGCGCCGTAATATGCTTCAAGTTCATTTACTTCGGCCACCGAGGGGGTAATAACATTCTTCAGCCACCGGTCCAGACCCGTATCTGTTTCCAGTCCTTTTAAAAGGGTCTGAAAGGAGTGTGTATGTGTATTGATAAGGCCGGGAAACACGACCTTCCCCGCGGCATCGATGATCTCCGCCGTCCGGCCCGCTTCACAGCAGCCGGAACGTATTTCATGGTCCGGGCCGACAGCTTTAATTTTGTCTCCGTCGATAACCACCGCACCCGGGTCGATAATTTCCCGATCGGCGTTCATCGTAACGACGGCCCCGCCGGAAATGATGTAATCCGCCATTCACGTCCCTCTACTGCTCATGCCGGACCAGCTGCCGGGAATACAGAAACGTATTTCCGTGACGGTTCAGCCGCACAAGCCTGCTTTGAGGATGGTCGTCAAATGTAAAGGGAAGCCCCGCACCCGGCGTGAACCCGCCGCCGACAAAAATGGAAGAATGGGTTATAAAAAACTCGTTCATCAGTCCCTCCCGCATCAGGAACCACATAAAGGTGGGCGACTCGATCAGAAGATGGCCCACCCCCGCCTGTTTGATAATTTCCATAAACCATCGGATGTCCGTATTTTCTCCCTCCCCGGTTATAATAACCGGATTTTTCCCCGTGGAAGCCCAGATCGACTCCTCGGTTACGTCCCGCATTTCGAAAAATTGGCCGGGGGCCTGCCGTTTGATATTTTCAAGTCCACGGGGTGAGGTAAAAATAACTACCGGAAGCTTGTCCTGATGAAAGAGCATGTGGTCGAAGGGCAGGTCGAGGCCGTCCTTCGTCGCGACAATTACGAATGGCTGTTCCCGCTTTTTTAAGTGTGTAACCCGTTCCTGCACCAGGTCGAAATCGTGACAAGTGACCCATTCATTAGCCTCGGTCTTCATCGATTTCGTCCCGATCAGTACGGCATCGCTGTACGCCCGGAGCAGATTCAACACGTAAAAATCCGCCTGCGCCCCGTCGGGGTTCAAGGTGTTCGAACGGACGAGCATGTCCCCGTCCTGGTTATCGGGATAGGCCATCTTACCGTCCATGGAGAGGGCAATGGAAGAAAAGATATAAGGGTACGTTTTTCCCTTAGGGAAAATAATTTTACCGTAGGTGTCCGCAGCCTTCGGCAAATACGCGTCGGCATCGCCTTTCCCGTGAATTTCTTCGGTCAATTCCTTATCGGAAAAGCAATTAACCAACATAACAGTCTCTTTTTTGAAATCAGTATATGGAAAAGCCATTATTCTTCTCCTCGATAAACCAGCATTGCCGGCCGTCTCTGAAATTAGTCATCCGATCGTCCTATGAGTTTCGACTTATATCCTATACTCCCCATAGCTGCTTGTCAACAATTCATTGACAATACTGCAGAAGTATGGGATTCTGATAATAATCATTCAATGACCAAATGTCCGAGGGGAGGAGTATCATGAAAAAGAAACTGATGCTAAACGATTTCTATACAATGAAGAAAGAAGGAGAGAAGATTTCCTGGCTTACCGCCTACGATTTCCCTACGGCCCAATTTGCCGAAGCCGCGGGAATCGAGATGCTCTTAGTGGGCGATAGTCTCGGAATGTGTGTCTACGGCTACAAGGGGACCGTTCCGGTAACCATGGACCAGTGCATCGTACACTGCGATGCCGTCCGGCGGGGCGCGCCGAACACCTTTATCGTCGGCGATATGCCGTTCATGAGCTATCAGAGCTCCGACGACAAGGCGGTTGAAAACGCCGGCCGTTTCTTAAAAGAAGCCGACGTCGATGCAATCAAGCTCGAGGGGGGCGTCCGGATTACCCCGAAAATACGGGCAATTGTCGACGCCGGCATCGTCGTTATCGGCCACATCGGCCTGACACCGCAGAGCTCCGGCCAGTTAGGCGGACACAAAGCCCAGGGCCGGACCGCCGAATCCGCGCGGATGGTCATCGAAGACGCATTGGCCGTCCATGAAGCCGGTGCCCATATGCTCCTGTTAGAGGCTGTCCCCCCCGAAGTCGCGGGATTCATTACGAGGAAGCTCCCGATCCCGGTCCTTTCCATCGGCGCGGGTATGAATTGCGACGGCCAGCTTTTAATCGTCTCCGACATGATCGGCCAGTTCCAGGCATTCACCCCGAAGTTCGTGAAAAAATACGCCAACGTGGCGGAAGTCGTAACTAACGCCATGGCGGAATATCATAAAGACGTAAAATCCGGCAGCTTCCCTGAAGACGACCACTGCTACCACATCATCAAGGGGCAGGAAGAAGAAGTGGAAAAGGTCTTCAAAGAGTTTTCGTAAAACCGCCATGCCTAAAAAACTAGCACCGGCAGTCATCCACCGGGACGACTGCCCTATCGAGCGCTTCGGCGGCGGCAGCCCCGTCACCTGGCGCACCCTCATAAGCGCCGACCGGACGCCCACCGAAAAAATCAGCTGCGGATTGACCGACATCCCGGCAGACGAGTTCGGCAGACACTATGTCCGCCACCGCCACGCCGAACCGGAAGTCTACTACATCCTTGCCGGGGAGGGGCTGGTCCTCATCGATGGGACCGAGTATCCTGTCCGAGAGGGAACCGCGGTGTTTGTTCCGGGAAATGCCGTTCACGGGATGAAGAACACCGGCACGGAAACCTTGTCCCTTTTCTACGTATTCCCGGCCGATTCGTTTTCCGACGTGGAATAC
>CAZSGZ010000056.1:10005-16822 GCA_964606455.1 uncultured Spirochaetales bacterium | reverse complement strand
ATTCATGGATGTTTTCGGCAGTTCCGGCCGGGCGGGGGACATACACTGATGCTGTCGGAACGGGAGTATCACTCCGCTCAAGCGGAGGCGGAAACATATTTTGAAAAAGCGGGAATTCTTATTACACCGGATGAAAAAAAGCGGATAGAAATTGCCGATTTCAATTTATCCGATTTGCGGGTCATGGGCCTCGAAGTGTTGGTGTATGTAAATACGGAGAGGGTTTGCGCGAAGGAAATTGTCATGTTTCCATATCAAACCTGTCCCGAGCATCGGCATCCGACAAATGAAAAAGGTCCGGGGAAAGAAGAAACGTTTCGGTGCAGGTACGGAACGGTGCATTTGTACGTACCGGGAAAGCCCGCGAAAGCGCCGAAAATCGAAGGCCTTGAAAAGTATGCGGAATACCTGACGGCTTTCCATGAAATTACGTTACACCCGGGTGAACAATATACCCTTATGCCCGACACGCTGCACTGGTTTCGCGCGGGCAGTGAAGGAGCGGTGGTGTCGGAGTTTTCCACCGCCAGTACCGATGCCGCGGACATTTTTACCGATCCGCGCATTAACAGGTTTACGAAAATCGCGGACAGCTAAGGCATCCCCGGCTAAGGTTCCCGCCGCGTCAGCTCGAAGGTAAACTTGTTCCGGTCGCCGCGGTAGCTTCCGATGGAGAACTCCGCCGGCGTGCCGTCGGCGAGATAGGCAACCGTTTCGATATACTGTACCGGGGCGCCTTTAGTAATCCGGAGCAGTTCCGCTTCGTATTCCCCGGCGGGCCGGGCCTCTAGCGTACGCACCGTCCGTTCCACCGGTGAACTGTAGTCTTCCGCCAGTGTTGTATAGAGGGAGTTTTGTTCCAGGTCCTTCGACAGAAGGCCCGGAAAACGTTTCGAGGGGAGATAGGTCAAAACGATGAGCACCGGCTCGCCGTTCGTCGAACGGAGCCTTCGGAGTTTAACGACCCCGCTGCCGCGATTCAGGCGGAGCTTCTCGGCAACCCTGTCGTCGGCGTGAACTGCAGCAAATTCCAGGACCTGCGTGGACGGTGACAGTCCTTTCTGTTTCATCTCGTCGTTGAAGCTCCGCAGTGCAAAATGGTAGTCCCGGGTAATTTTCGGCCGCGTAACAAACGTGCCCCGCCCTTTTTGACGTTCCAGATAGCCTTCGACGACAAGTTCGTTAACCGCCTGGCGGACCGTCGGACGGCTGATACCGAACCTTTCGCACAGCTCCAGTTCCGGCGGTATCGGCGCCCCCAGTGCGGCATTCTGAATATACTCTAACAGGATCTCCTTTAGCTGATAGTAGAGCGGAACGGGAATATGTTTGTTTATCTGCTTGTCCGTCAGTGACGGGCCCGCGGCAGCGCCGCTCATGTGCCGTTTGCTCAGCTTCGTATCTTCTTTACCAGCTCAACGGCCTTTCGGCAGTTTTCTTTTATCGTGTCCCATTGTTTTGCCGCGATAATGTCCTTCTTTGCGATCCATGTTCCTCCGGCAAAGGGCACCGCGGGACTCGAAAGGTAATCCGCCAGGTTTTCCGGCTTAACGCCGCCGGTAGGCATAAACTGGACGCCCCGGTGTCCGTAGGGGGCGTAGAGGGCCTTGATCATTTCCATGCCGCCGCTTGCTTCCGCCGGGAAGAACTTCAGCACCGTGATGTCGAATGAAAGCGCCTGCTCCACTTCACTCGGCGTTACGACTCCGGGAATAAAGGGAAACCCTAATTTCGAGGCTTCTTCGAGCATTGCCGGATTCAATCCGGGTGCGACGCCGAATGTCGCTCCTGCATCCCGGGCCTTTTTCAGGTTTTCCGGCGTGAGTACCGTTCCCGCGCCCACGATCATCCCGGGGCGTTCCTTTGCAATTTTCCCGATAACCTCGGCTGCCGCTTCGGTCCTGAAGGTAATCTCCGCGCAGGGAAGGCCGCCCTCGATCATGGCGTCCGCCATTGGAAGAGCATCCTCCGCCGACTCGATCGCGATAACCGGCACGACACCGTAACTCTTAATTTTTTCAAACAGTTCTTTATCCATCTATGTTCTCCAGTATTTGTTCTATTGCGCCTCGGGTGGCCCTGTCGACGCTTTCTTGTGTGAATCCTCCGATGTGGGGAGTTGCAATTACTTTTTCATGCTGTACAAGGGTAAAATCTTCCGGCGGTTCCGGGTCGAATACATCGACGCCGTATCCGGCGAGCTGTCCCGAATCGAGTCCGGCCAGCACCGCCTTCTCGCTCACCAGGACCGCCCGCGCCGTGTTTAGGAGAAATGTTCCCTTTTTCATGGAAGATACCGCCGCGGAGTCGACAAGAGGTTTGTCTCCCCCCGGGCAGTGCAGGGAGATAAAATCGGAGCCGCTTAAGACTTCTTCGAGGCTGCTCCAGCTGAACCCTGCCGGGGAAAACGATTCATCGGGATACATGTCGTACCCAAGCACCTGCATGCCCAAAACCGTCCCCATAGCGGCCACCAGCCTGCCGATGTTTCCGCAGCCGATAACACCAAGGACCTTGCCCGTCAGTTCGGTCCCCTTCCGTCTGCTCCAGTTCCCGGCTTTCAGTTCGCCGCTGCTGGAAGGAATCCACCGGGCGAGGGAAAACATCAAGGCTATCGTTAGCTCGGCAACGCCCCGGGCGTTTGCGCCGGGGGTCGGACAGACTTTAATAGCAAGCCGCTTTGCCGCTTCCAGGTCGATATTGTCGATACCAACGCCGTTTCTCCCGATTACTTTCAGCTTTTTTGCCGCCTCCAGTACCTTCGCATTGATTTTTTCAACCCCTGCTAAATATCCGTCGATATCGGGGACCAGTTCAAGCAATTCTTCTTCCGAGGGCTGCACCCCCGGAGTAGAAGTTACTATTTCGTGTCCCGCTTCTTCGATCCGCGAAAAAGCAGGGTGCCGCTCGCGTGTTAGCGAACGGGGGGTTATCAGTATTTTTCCCACTTTTTTCTCCTCGGTAATTTGCAACAAGCCCTTGTAGAATATCTTTGTAAATTATATTTGTCAAGATGTCATTACAAATGCATTATAAATTAAGGAAAATTACAACTATTTCTTGACAAATGAGAGATAACAACATACAATTACTTGGAAACAATATTAAATGCTAAGAAATAACAATTCAAGAGGTATTGATAGATGATTGACGGGAAAGTGGGGGTTGCAGTTATAGGCTCCGGCCGGGCCGGGATGATCCATGCCCGGAATTTTGCACGGGGTGTGCGGGGAGCGAAGCTTGCTGCCATGGTTGATCCCGTAGAGGATGCGGCAAAAGCCGCTGTAAAGGAGCTGGAACTCGATACGTATTATCTTTCTTATAAAGACGCGCTGAAAAACGATTCCATCGACGCCGTGGTGGTGGTTACACCGACGGTGTATCATCGGGACATCGTTGTGGAGGCCGCGGAAGCGGGCAAGCATATTCTCTGTGAAAAACCGATGGCAATGAATGTCCGGGAGTGTGAGGAAATGAATGCCGCCGCGGCAAAGGCGGGGGTAAAATTGCAGATCGGCTTTATGCGCCGTTTTGACCGCAATTTTATTCAGGCCAAAGAATACATCGATTCCGGCGCCATCGGCGAGGTTGTTCTGGTAAAATCCCTTACCCACGGTCCGAGTAAGCCGCAGCCCTGGATGTTCGATATAAAGAAAAGCAACGGCCCGCTGGCAGAGGTAAGCAGCCACGATATCGACACCCTCCGCTGGTTTATGGGCAGCGAGTTCGAGCATGTCTATGCTATCGCGGGAAATTACCGCAACCCGGAGGTAAAAGAAGAGTTCCCCGACTTTTACGATAATGTTATTATGAACGTTCGCTTTGAAAATCAGCGTCAGGGAATTGTCGACGGGGCGGTGTATGTGCAGTATGGTTACGACGCCCGGGTTGAAGTGCTGGGGACCGAAGGGGTCCTTTTTGTCGGGCAGTTGGAGGACAGCAACGCCGTGTACTGCAAATCATCGAACCAGATGGTGAAACCGGTAACGAAAAGCTGGCGGAACCTGTTTATCGATGCCTACGAAGCCGAAGACGTTCAATTTATTCAAGCGATACTGGGGGACACGCCCGCGCCGGTTACCGGAATTGACGGGATGATGGCGGTAAAAGCGGTAAACGCGGGAAACAGGTCGATTATCGAGAAACGGCCGGTGCGTATGGGAGAGGATTTATGAGTACAACAATGAAAGCGGCACGCTTATACGGGAAGGAAGATTTGCGGGTCGAAGAAGTACCGGTGCCGGAAATAAATGAAAACGAAGTGCTCCTGAGGGTCAGGAGCGCGGCAATCTGCGGGACCGACATCAGGATGTATAAAAACGGGGTGGACCACATTACCGAAGCGAACCCCCGGATTTTAGGACATGAAATCGCGGGCACTATTGAAAAAGTAGGAAACAAGGTCGAGGGATACACGGCGGGTACAAACGTAGTTGTTGCCCCGAATATGGGATGCGGTGTCTGCGACATGTGCGTCAGCGGCAACACGCAGCTCTGCCCCGACTACGAGGCCCTGGGCATCAACCTCGACGGCGGCTTTGCCGAGTTTGTACGGATTCCGGAAAAGGCGGTAAAGCAGGGTAACCTTGCGGTAGTTCCTGAAGGCGCGCCTCTTGAAATCGCGGCCATCGCGGAACCCTTTTCCTGTGTGTACAACGCCTTCGAGCGCTGTAATATCCAGCCCGGGGAAACGGTGCTCATATTCGGTGCTGGACCTATCGGTGTGCTCCACGGCAAACTTGCAAAACTTGCCGGGGCGTCGCAGGTTTTCATGTACGACCTCAATCAGGCGCGTTTGGACGAAGCAAAAAAGCTGGAGCCGTATTTCACTCTTATTGCTCCGGGTACGCTGAAGGATGAGATCCCGCGGCTAACCGGCGGCAAAGGGGTCGATGTTGCAGTTACCGCGGCCCCGGCCCCGCAGGCGCAGATCGATGCCATGGAGGTGGCCGCCATGAACGGCAGAGTGATGTTTTTCGGCGGTCTGCCGAAGGACAAATCGAAGGTGCCCCTGGACACGAACATTGTCCATTACAAACAGATATGGATTACAGGCACCACCCGCTCGAATATTACCCAGTTCCGAAAAACCCTGCAGCTCATAGCGGACGGGCTGGTGGACGTAAACGGGATCGTTACCGGTTCCTTTCCCATCGATGAAATCCATACCGCCTTTTCCAACGTTATGGAGGGAAAGGGCATGAAGACGATTATTACGTTCTTATAAGGGGTGTTTTCAGTATGAATTTTTTAATCGGAATCGATATCGGGACCCAGGGTACGAAAGCGGCCCTCTTTGACGAGAACGGAAACTGTGCCGCCGAGGCTTTTAAGAAATCAGATTTACTCCAGCCGGAACCGGGAATTACCGAAGAAGATCCGGAAGAGCAGCTTGACGCGGTGTGTTCCACAATTAAAGCATTAATTGAAAAATCAACAATAACTCCAGCGGACATTGCGGGGATAGCCCTGGACGGGCAGATGGCCGGGATTATCGGCATTGGAGAGGACGGAAAAAATATAACCCCCTACGATTCATGGCTGGATACGCGCTGCGCTCCTTATATACGGAAAATGCAGAGTGAAGCAGGAGATGAAATACTAATGAAGACGGGGTGTGCTCCCAGTTTCAATCACGGACCGAAAAAACTGTGGTGGAAACATGAAAGACCCGAAACTTATAAAAAAATTCGTTCCTTTATCCAGCCGGCGGGATATGCCGTTATGAGACTCTGCGATCTTAAAGCCGATGACGCGTTTATCGATACGACGTACCTTCATTTCTCCGGTTTTGCGGACAACAAATATGCAAGGTGGGACAAAGATTTATGCCGCCGCTTTGATCTGGATATACATAAACTGCCTAGGATCGTTCAACCCCATGAAGTTATGGGAAAGTTGAGTGGAGAAATGGCGGCGAGGACCGGATGCATGGAAGGTACGCCGGTTGCCGCCGGATGCGGTGACACGGTCGCCAGTTTTCTGTCCTGCGGAGCGACGCGAAAAGGAATATGTGTAAATGTGGCCGGAACTTCCAGCCCTTTTACGTTTACTGTTAATGAATTTAAAGCTGATCCGAAACAAGTTCTTGCCTGTGCCGGTTCTCCGGTACCCGGCTTATGGTATTCCTACGCGTACATAAACGGCGGTGGAATGAATCTTGAGTGGTTTCTACATGAGATTGTTAATCTCGGTGTAGAAGGAACCGAAGGGAGAAGCTTAAGTTTTGATGATCTCAACAGGATGGCGGAAAAGGTTGAGCCCGCCGAGGATGATCCGCTTTTTATTCCCCATCTCGCGGGAAGAGTGAGCCCCGCTCAGCCTGATCTTCGGGGGTCCTGGACAGGGTTGAATTGGAACCACGGTGTAGGAAATCTTTACAGGGCCGCCCTTGAAGGCGTTGCCCTTGAGTACGGTGTCTACCTTGATACCTTAAATGAGTTATACGGAGGATTTAACCCCATTGAAGTACGAGTTACAGGGGGCGGCGGAAGAAGCGCGGTCTGGAACCGGATCAAGGCGGACGTGCTGGGAATTCCTTTTATACCCTTGACGAAGGAGGGGGACGCCCCGATGGGAATGGCCCTCTTAGCGGGGAAGGCGGTTGGAATTTATTCCGACCTCGAGGAAGCCGCCGACGGATGGATTAATAAAGGTGAAGGGGTCCGGCCGGATACGGGTAAATACGGGTTTTATAGGAAAAGATTGAAAAAATATACAAGTCTTTTAGAAATTCTAAATACATGGTTTGAGCAAAATAAGGGGGAATAGAAATGTCAGCATTTTACAAAGGCGCGTATATGGGAAAACTGCTGCG
>CAZSGZ010000056.1:0-9995 GCA_964606455.1 uncultured Spirochaetales bacterium | reverse complement strand
CTAGGGTCCGCGCTTGTAGCCGGTTACGGAGCGGGATTGTTCAGTGATATCGCGCAAAAGGCGAACGAGTGGATACAGGTTACGGAAACCGTAACACCGGACTTGGGAAAAAAAGAGCTGTATGCAAAGAGGATCGAAAAATATTCGGAATTAATCGATGCTTTGAATAGAATAGAAGAAAAATATAGTACGGGTAATTAGGGAGGAATAGAAATGTCAGCATTTTACAAAGGCGCGTATATGGGAAAACTGCTGCGCGTTAATTTAACCGATAAAACGAGCAGTGTCGAAGATATTCCCGAAGAGTGGTTCAAGAAACTCTTAGGCGGCCGCGGGCTTGCGGCAAAATATTACTACAACGAAATCGGAGCGGACGTCGGTCCTTTTGACGCGGAAAACAAATTGATTATGATGTCCGGGCCGCTGACGGGCCTTACATTGCCGGCGGCGACAAAATTTCAGTTTTGTACGAAGGCGCCGGAAACGGGGCACTATCTCTGCTCGAACAGCAGCGGCAGGATCGGAACTCAGCTGAAGAAAAACGGGTACGACGGAATGATTATCGAAGGAAAGGCCGATGACTGGACCTATATAAAAATTACAGCGGACGGGGTCGAGTTCCGCGACGCCCGGGACATGGCAGGTGAAACCACCGATAAGGTCCTGGCAAAGCTGTACAAGGCCGCGGGCAGCAAGCGGGCCGGCGCGCTGGCAATCGGCCCCGCGGCGGAAAAACTGGTCAGGGTTTCCTATGTCTGTGTCGATACCAGGGCCTTCGGCCGGGGCGGCGGCGGCGCCGTCTTCGGTTCAAAAAAACTGAAGGGCGTGGTTGTTTACGGCACCGGGGAAATCCCCGCGGCCGACCCGGTCAAGCTGAAGGAGATTCAGAAGGGGACCTTTCCGGTCCTGCGGGAAACCCGGGGAAACCATACCAAATACGGCACGGCCCAGTATATTCAGCCCATTAATGAACTCGGCTGTATGCCCACCCGGAATTTCCAGACCACCTATTTCGAAGGCGGCGACAAGGTGGATCACAACTTTTTCTACGATAACTACAAAGTCAGCAATTACGCCTGCGACAAATGTCCGGTGGCCTGCGGTTCCGTCGGTGAAGTGAAGGAGGGGCCCTACAAGGGCGCGAAGGCCAGGACCGAATACGAAAACATCGGTCTCCTCGGACCGAACTGCGGAGTGGACGACTTTGCCGCAATTATCGCGGCAAACGAACTCTGCGATAAAATCGGTCTCGATACCATGTCCGGGGCGAATTTGGTTGCCCTGTCCATGGAGCTGTTCGAACGGGGTCTGATTACCACCGACGACACCGAGGGGATCGAGGCCCGGTTCGGGAGCGGGGAAGCACTTCTCGGCATGCTCCGCCTCATCGCGGAGCGGCGCGGAATCGGCGACCTGTTAGCGGAAGGGATGAAGGGGGTCGAAAACGCTCGGCCCGAGTGGAAGCCGTACATTGTCCATGTAAAGGGAATGTCTCCGGCGGCTTACGATCCGCGGGGGTTTTACGGGCATGCGTTGACCATCGGCACCTCCAGCAGGGGTGCCTGTCACAATGTGGGCGGCTGGACCATCCGGGACGAGCTCCAGAGCGGCAAATACGACCGATTCGCCTTAGACGGGAAGGGGGTGCTGGTCCATGCAATTCAGGACAACCGGGCTTACATCGACAGCATCGGCATCTGCACCGTAGTACGAGGGTCCATGGATTTCCGCGACGATCCCCACGGGGAAACAATGCTTGCGGCAACGGGATACGATTTCGAGCCCGAGCTGATGGAGATCGGAAACCGCATTTATAATCTCGAACGGATTATCTTAAACCGGGAAGGTATTACCCGGAAAGACGATATGCTGCCGGACCGGTTTTTAAAGGAAGCCGTGCCCTCGGGGCCGATTAAAGGACAGCGGCTGACCGAAGAAATGTATAACCGAATTCTCGACGATTACTACAGTTCCCGGGGCTGGGAAAAAACCGGAATAGTGTCCGATACGATCATCGAGAAATGCGGCTTGAAGGAGCTGACGGCATAAATGAGCGAAGGGGCGGTGGAAGTAACGGTAAAATACCTGGTAAGTCTTGCTGATAAAACTGGAAAGCGGAAGGAGACGGTGGGACTTGACCCGGGGGCTACCCTTGAGGATTTAAGCCGCCGGCTGAATAGGGAGTATGGTCTGACTCTTCCGGACCCGCGAATCATGGCGGTGCTGAACGGAAGAGGCTGGGAGCAGTATCCCGACAAGCTCGAGACGGAACTTCGCAGCGGCGATACGGTGCTGCTGTTTCCCCCGATTGCGGGAGGCTAAAAGAATATGCTGACGGAACGGGACCGGGAGCGGTACAGACGACAGATAATCATCCCCGGCTGGGGTGAAGAGGCGCAGGAAAAGGTGAAGAGCGCCAGGATCTTACTGGCCGGGGTCGGAGGCTTAGGCAGTCCAATCGCCTATTACCTGGCCGCCGCCGGTGTCGGTACATTGGTGCTGGCCGATGAGGGAAAGCTCGAACTGAGCAATTATAACAGGCAGATCCTCTATTGGGAAACCGATTTGGGAGTGTCGAAGGCGGAGGCCGCAGCCGAGCGGATCTATGAGTTCAACAGGGACATAGAAGTCATCCCCGAGCACGGGAAAATTGACGAGACCTCCATCGGGAGACTTGCGGAAGGGGCGGACATTATCATGGATTGTCTCGATAATTTTGCCACCCGCTACATTATTAACGAATATGCCGTTCAAAACGGCGTACCCTTTGTACATGCCGGGGTTTCCGGTTTCGCCGGGCAGCTGACGTTTATCTCCCCGCCTGAAACTCCCTGTCTGGCGTGTATCTTTCCGGAAGTGCCGGAACAGGAGACGGTCCCCGTTCTGGGAACGACTACCGGTGTTGTCGGATCACTTTCCGCAATGGAAGCATGTAAATACCTCGCCGGTGTCGGGGAAAATATGAAAAATAAACTGATTATATGGGACGGGGAAGAGCAGATTTTCGATACGGTAGAAATCACGAAGTCTGAAACCTGTCCCGTATGCGGAAAACAGAAGGAGTAATAGAGTGGCACAAGGAACGACAAACATTTCAAGAAGTATCCATTTCGATCCGGCTACCGGATTATCGAAAGACATCGAATCGTTAAAGCGGTACCTTTCAAACATGCGGGGGATGTATTTTGACAGCGATGCGCTGGAAGAAAAAATTGCTCATGACGATGAGCTCATCTACGAATTCTACGATCCGAAGATACCTGAAAAAGATACGGAGGTTACCTTCGGCACGAGTATTACCTATCCCGGACTGGTGGGGGAGGAATACTACATGACGAAGGGTCACTTTCATGTACAGCTCGAGACGGCGGAAGTTTACTACTGCCTGAAGGGTTTCGGCTATATGCTGATGGAGAGCCCGGAAGGGGAGTGGGAGGCGCGGGAAATGCGTCCGGGAGCAGCTGTCTACGTTCCCGGCAGGTATGCCCACAGAAGCATCAACGCGTCCCTCGATGGGCCGCTGGTGTCGTTTTTCAGCTTCCGGGGCGACGCGGGGCACAACTACGGTACGATTGAGACACAGGGTTTCCGCAAATTATGCGTACACCGGCAGGGAAAGCCGGAATTTATCGATAATCCGCGATGGAACCCGAAAAAATGATATGATACAATAAAGGACAGGTGCGGAGATGGCAGGGGAATCGCTGTTCGCGGAAGAACGGAAAATCAATATCGTTGAATATATTCAAAAACACAAAAAGGCGACTGTTCCGGAACTCTGTGCCGCTTTTGATGTTTCCAGCGCCACCATCCGGAACGACCTCCGGGAATTGGAAAACTCGGGCCTCATTATCCGTACCCACGGCGGGGCAATGGTCAAATCGAAAACCGGCTTTGAGCTTACGGACAAACAAAAGCAGGCCCAGAGTTCGGAAGAAAAAAAACGGATCGGGGAGCTGGCCTTGGGTCTGATCGAGGACGGGGACACGATCCTCTTGGATACCGGAACTACGACCGGAGAGCTTGCGAAACTGCTTCATTCAAAACAGAACATCAATGTCGTTACCAACGACTACCATATCGCTTCCATCTTAGAAGATTTTGAAACGGTGGAAGTAATTTTTATGGGCGGAATTGTGCGAAAGGGTTTCCACTGCACCGTAGGTATCGCCGGCAGGGAAATGCTGTCTTCTTTGAGCGTGGACAAGGCGTTTATGGGGGCGAATAGTTTTTCCTTCGAAAAGGGGGCATCCACCCCGGACATCAATCACGCGGAAACAAAGAAGGCGATGCTTTCCATAGCGGCAAAAATTATTTTGTTGTGCGACAGCACAAAATGGGGTAAAAATTCGTTCGCGCATTTTATCAATGCCGAGGAGTTGGATGTATTTGTTACCGACTCCATCGTGGATATCGATAAACGGAAACTGGAAGAATTAGGAGTTGAAGTTATTGTTTAATAAAAATAGAACAGGAGGAATCTATGAAAATTGGAATTGACAGTTACTGCTATCACAGGTTTTTCGGGGAAGTGTACCCCGAACAGGAAAAGCCGTCGAAAGAGATGACTGTGGAGGATTTTATCAAACGTGCCGCCGAGCTCAAGGTCGACGGTGTTTCCCTCGAGTCGTGTTTTATTCCCCGGTTCGATGAGTCCTATTTAGGTGAACTGAAAGGGCTCCTTGATGAGTACAATCTGGACCGTGTTTGGGCCTGGGGCCACCCCGACGGACTCGAGGGAGGGAAGAACGAGAAAGAGTATGACGAAATGGTCAAGCATATCGACTATGCAAAAGCAATCGGCGCGAAGGTCATGCGTGTGGTCGGCAGCTCCCTGATGTTCCGCAACGAGCCGCACGCGCCGCAAATCGAGAAGCTTTCCGAGATGTTTTCGAAAGCGGTAAAAACCGCCGAGAAAGCGGACATCAAGCTTGCCGATGAAAATCACATCGATTACAACTCCGACGAAATGCTTGAAATTATTACCAATGTAAACTCCCCATATTTCGGAATTAACTTCGATACAGGCAATTTCGTCCGTGTTTTGGACGATCCCGTCCAGGCCATGGAGAAACTCGCGAAGTATACCTTTTCCACCCATATAAAAGACCTGAAACTTGAAGGAAACGGACAGGCGGTCAATCATTGGCACTTTTTTGCATGCACACCCGTTGGTGACGGAGGAATTGTCGATAATCAGAAAATCGGGCAGTTATTGGAAGACGCCGGATACGAAGGAGTTATGGCTGTCGAAATCGATTTTCTCCATCCCGATTACAAAAACAACGAAGACAAGGCCGTTGCAAAAAGCGTGAAAGAACTGAAACGGATTGCCGCCGCGGTGGAGGAAAAATTATGAAAGAATTAAATATAGGTATTGTAGGATATAAATTTATGGGCAAGGCCCACAGCAACGCGTGGAAAAATGTGCCCCTCTTTTTCGGCGGAGATGTGAAGCCGGTTATGAAGGCTGCCTGCGGGCGTCACGAAGAGCAGTTGAAGGAATTTGCCGATAAGTGGGGATGGCAGGACATTGAAACCGACTGGCAGAAGCTGGTTGCCCGGGACGACGTTGACATCGTGGATGTTTCCGTTCCTCAGTGGCTTCATTACGAAGTTGCCATGGGGGCGATTAAGGCGGGAAAACACGTTTTTTGCGAAAAACCGATGGCCCTGAATCTCGGGCAGGCGAAGGAAATGTACGATGCCGCGAAAAAAGCCGGAGTAAAGCATTACCTCAACCACAACTACCGCCGCTGTCCGGCAATCCGCCTGGCAAAACGTCTCATAGACGAAGGCAAAATCGGGCAAATTTACCATTGGCGGGGGGCGTATCTCCAGTCTTGGATTATGGATCCGAATTTCCCTCTCACCTGGCACCTGCAGAAGGACAAGGCGGGGTCCGGTCCCCACGGGGACTTGAACAGCCACAGCATCGACCTGGCGAGATATCTTGTAGGCGACATAAAGAATGTCGTCGCCATGACCAAGAATTTTATTACCGAACGGCCCCTGCCCGACGAAGTAGCCTCGGGCACCTTCAGCGGAAAATCGAAGGGTACCGAAAAGGGTAAAGTGACGGTAGAAGACGCTGCTTTTTTGACGGTTGAATTCGACAACGGTGCCCTCGGATCATTCGAAGCGACACGGTTTGCAACGGGACGGAAGAATTACAATTACTTCGAAATTTACGGAAGTAAAGGCGCGGTGATCTTCGATTTCGAGCGGATGAACGAACTTAAATACTATTCCGTTGACGATCCGGATTATGCTCAGGGGTTTAGGACAATAATCGCAACCGAGCCGGTCCATGACTATATCGCAAACTGGTGGCCCCCGGGACACATCATCGGATACGAGCATGAGTTCACCCATGCCGCGTACGACTTCCTGCAGGCCGTCCATAACGATACGGAAATTGAACCGAACTTTTACGACGGCGTAAAGGAAATGGAAGTTATCGACGCTGCTCTCGAGGCGGCGGAAACGGGAAAAAGAGTGGAAATATAGAAAGTGAAGAAGCAGCGTGAATATGCGCTTCAATACGATGGCTGCCCCGGACGGAATCATTCAATTCTATCCGGGGATTTTTTTTTTACAGACTTTATTGTATACTGCGCATTATTATGAAAAAGCGAATTTGGTTAATGCTCCTTTTATTAATGGCAGTGTCATCCGCCGGTCTCTACAGTTTTGATGTAAGCGATGCCCTCGGACGCACCGTCACTTTTGCAGAGCCTCCGGAACGGATTGTTATTGCCGGCCGTGCACTTCTTATGGTGGCCGATGCGGTATATCTTTTCCCCGAAGCGACGGAGAAGGTTGCGGCAATAGAAAAAATTACCCAGGGAGCTGCAAATTTTATTCCCGTCGTTGATCCATGGTACAGCGAAAAAACGGTCCTTCCCGCCGGTGTGGGTGCCGAAGGAATTGCAGCGGTCCGGCCGGACCTGGTGCTGCTGAAAAGTTATATGAGGAATAAGCTGGGGAAACCGCTGGAAAACTTAGGTATCCGGGTGGTCTACCTCAATTTTGAAAGTCCGGCAGAATATTTGCGGGAAATTGCAATGCTCGGGGAAATAATGGGCAATACCGCCCGCAGCAGAGAAATACAGAGGTTTTACCGCAAACGCCTGGAACTGGTCGATACCGAAGTGGGAGCCATACCCCGCGCCGGGATGCCGTCAGTTCTTTTCCTCAGCCATACCCAAAAAGGCGGGGCCGTTTCATTTAATGTTCCCCCCGGGACCTGGCTGCAGACGGCACTGATAGAACGCGCCGGCGGAAAGCCGGTCTGGACCACCGCGGCGGGACAGCAGGGCTGGCAGAAGGTCGGCTTCGAACAGATTGCCGTTTGGGATCCGGAATATATTTTCGTAACTTCCTACTTTTCAAATGTGGACGAGGTGACGCAGCACCTGGAGCAGGACAGGCTGTGGTCGTCCCTGCGAGCGGTCAAAGAGAACAAACTCCTCGGGTTTCCCGCCGATTTTTTCAGCTGGGACCAGCCGGATACCCGATGGCTCCTCGGCTTCTTGTGGATGGCGAAACAGTTCCATCCGGATACATTTAAGACTCTCTCGATACCGACACAGGCGCGTCTTTTTTACCGGGAAATGTACGGTTTGGATTCAGAGGAGTACCAAAAGGGGGTCCTGCCGCTTCTCCGGGGTGACCTGAAATAAAAGCCGGAACAAACTAAAATGACGGATAAACGAAAACGGCTTTACCTTTTTTTGCTGTTGTCTGCATTGATAATAACGTCTGTTGTTTCCCTTCTCTCGGGACGCTATCCCCGCCCGGGCGTTCTTTCTCCCGGTCTGCTCTTCCAGGACCCTCTCTCACTTCGTTTGCTTATCAGCCTGCGGCTCCCTCGGGTCCTGGCGGCGGTCATCCTCGGAGCATCTTTAGGCGCCGCGGGGTTGAGCTTTCAAATGCTTTTTGCCAATCCTCTGGTCGAGCCGGGTTTCCTGGGTGTTTCCCAGGGGTCTGCTTTCGGGGCAGCCCTGGCCATCGTTTTTTTTAGCGCCCGGGAATGGCTGATACAGGTTTCCTCCTTCAGTTTTGCCGTTCTCGGTCTTTTTCTCGCATTTTACCTTGCCCACCGCATCCGCTACGGCGGCTGGGTGCTTCGGCTTATTCTGTCCGGTATTTCCGTTTCCGCCCTGTTTACGGCGGGGCTGGGCGTCCTGAAGTACGCCGCGGACCCCCTCCGGGAACTGCCGGAAATAACGTTCTGGCTTTTAGGCGGTTTGTGGGGGGTTACATGGGGAAGACTGTTGAGCATTCTTCCGCTGTGCATACCCTCTCTCCTGCTGATGTATCTGCTGCGGTGGCGGCTGAACGCTCTTTCTCTGAACGACGAGATAATTCATTCCCTGGGAATAGCTCCGAAACGGGAGCGGATACTTATCTTAGGCAGCGCGGTTGCGGCAACAGCGGCGGTAATTTCTTTAGCAGGGATTGTCGGCTGGGTCGGACTTATTGTACCGCACATTTCCCGCAGGCTGTTTAATGTAAACTCCAGGTTTTCGCTGCCCGGCGCAATGCTTATCGGCGCATTTTTTACGCTCCTCTGTGACGATGCCGCCCGGATTATTTTGGCCGGGGAAATCCCCCTCGGTATCATTACCTCGTTTTTAGGAGCGATTGTTTTTCTCCTTCTGATGATTACAAAAAAGGTAGGCCGTCATGGCACAGGTTAGCTTTCAGAATGTAACCTTCCGCTACTCTCCGGAACACACCCTCATTCTCCGGGACATCGGCCTCGATTTTCCCGCGGAAAATGTCTCCGTCATTCTCGGTCCGAACGGCTCCGGGAAAACGACCTTGCTAAAATTAATTTTAGGCTGGCTCCGGCCGCAGGCGGGAAATGTGGCGATAAACGGTAAAGCCGTGAATGATTATACGGGAAGAGAGCGGGGAAGACTGATGAGTCTCGTCCCCCAGAGCGAGTATATCCCGTTTGAATATTCCCTCCTCGAGTATGTGCTCTTAGGCCGGATTCCCTACATGAAACCGCTGGAACTCCCCGGAGAAAAGCACCTCGAGATTGCCGCCCGGGCCCTCGAACGGGCCGGTCTCAATCCAAATGACCGGCGGCCGATTACCATTTTAAGCGGCGGTGAACGTCAGCTTTTGTTACTGGCCCGCTCCCTCTGTCAGGAGCCGGAACTCCTCATCCTCGATGAGCCGACCTCCCACCTGGATCTTGCAAATAAAAAACGGCTGGCCGGTATCCTCTCTCAGCTTCGCGGGGACGGCATGACCATTATCATGACGACCCACGAACCCGATTTTGCGGCGGCCGTCGGAGAGCATCTCGTGCTCATGAACCGGAACGGAATTGTTGCAAGCGGTACGATGGACACGACGTGCACCGCGGAAATGCTAAGCAGGACCTACGATACCGACGTTACCGTAAAATCCGTGGAAGGAAAAAAAACCGTATTCTGGTGGTAGGCAGCCTTTGAGTTTTCTCCGTATTAACAGTATAAGGGAGGAGTGAAACACATGGGTTTACCTGAACTGGCTTTCCGGGAACAGACCGCCGTCTCCCGGCTAAGACGATTACTGCCAGTCGTTGAAAAAGACCGGCCTGTGCGGCCGGTGCTCATTCTTTCGACACTATCAGATGCTGTTTATGGAGCGCTTACATACCAGAAGAACTTCATTACGTATGTCTCATCCGTTAAATCATTGGTGCTAAAGGTTAGGGTAACATAATGCGGGTTTCCGAGGGTCTCTGTTTTTACCTGTACCGTTAAATTACTGCTTAAATCAGGTTCGATTAATATTTCGTCTTCCCCATCGCCAAAGGTGTAATTAAGTAAGTTTGCAGGTGTAACTTCGATAACAGAGGAGATTCGCAGGGTACTTGTCCCGATATTTTTAACCGGAAAGGCATGTACGTCAGTGGCGTCATTTTGTACGTAGGTCCCCATAGATATTTCTGATTGGTTGTTTGTCAAAACATTGTCCCCAAGATCGCGGAC
>CAZSGZ010000055.1:10786-17078 GCA_964606455.1 uncultured Spirochaetales bacterium | reverse complement strand
TCGCGGCAAAATATTCCTTCATGCCAATCACGAATGCTTTCCTCCCTTCTTTTCCTAGGCAGCTTTCACAGGACAAACCGCAATATGATAAAAAAACCGGCTTGAATGCCGAGGTAATACACCGGCAGCAATGTGTTTATTTTCATCTTCAGCAGATGATATACCAAAGCGGCGCAGTATGCGATTAAAAACCAGGCAATATAATTCCTGATAGGGACCGCGGTTTCCGCCCAGGTCCAATAGGAAAGGCGGATTGCTATCGGCTCCAGGATAAAATCGAAGAGAAAGGCCCCCGCGCCGACAATTCCCGCCGCTAAAAAAGGGCATTTCGTTATTTTCCCGCTCAGAACGGCCAAACCGATGATGACCAGCAGCCAGTTGAATCCGATTATTACCGGTACCTCCAGCAGCTTCGGCCCTAAAACGGTCCCGTAATAGTATGGTCCGAAAATAACGCCCGTTTTTACCCCGACAGCCTCAACGGCAAATGTAAGGAGGTAGGTCCCGGCAGACCAAATGAGCACGCTCCGGCTTTTCTCCCGTGCGACAAAGGAAAAGACGAGAGCACCGAATATGAGCAGAAAATAGGGGGTAATCAGCATCACGTAGGGACGAATAAAAGGAACAGCATGGAAAATAATTCCCATTAAATAGAAATACGCCACACCGAGTGCTTTCCGCTTTTCCGTTTTAAAGAGGGTATATTTGATGAAATGTACTACGTTTCCAGCCACAAGCAGCATAATAATAATCAAATTCAGCAAAGAGATCAATTTAAATATTACAAAATTATTATCTTGACAAAAACAATTGCAATGCCTACTTTATTTTATGTGAAATCACGAATAAAAACCGGTATTGCCGCGGCCTTTTCAGTGCTGCTTGCCTTCCCCGCGGCCGCGTACGAGATAGACCAGAATTGGGCCTTGGAATACCTCCTTTTGGACGATGAGGCCGACCTCGACCGTGCCATGGCCGAAGTCCCCGGGGAAATTGCCGATCCGAAGGAACGGGCCCTGGCCGTGGGAATTCTCAATGTATACAAATACTTACGCAACGATACGGTCTCGGAATATGCCTACACTGCATTCGACAACCTTGACAGCTTAGTACCGCCGTTTGATGACGCAGCCTTTATTTTTGCCTACAAAGGGGCGGCGAATTCCCTCATGGCAAAGGAGAAAACGATATTCGGTGTCGGCAACCTGAAGGAGATGGAAGAATATATGCAGCTCATTCCGGAAAATTACAACGACTGGTTTGTCCGTTTCCTGCGGGGCTCCACTCTCATCCAGGTGGGACGAAACCTGCCGGCGCTGTTTTTCCGCAAAATGAAAGAGGAGGCGGTTGATCTGGGAACGAAGGACCTCAATTTCGTACTTGACGCGTACCGGGAAAACGGCATTCCCTATTTTGACGCCGATACCTACGACAGGGAAAACCGCCCCGTTCCCTACCCGATATACGAACAGTCGATGAATTTTTTAACGGAAGAGTGACGAAAACGATATGTTTCATGTTTGGCACCTCTTTACAGCCGCATCGATAGTCTACGGTGCCGCGGGAAGCCTCCTGCTCTGGAAGATACCGTCCTGCGGTACAAAAACTTCCATAGGGAATACTCCCGCTCCGACAGACGGCGGGGGAAGCAAAAGCACAAAAACTAAGCTTGTTTCGGTCATTATTCCCGCCCGGAACGAAGAAAAACGCCTTCCCCGCCTCCTCGACAGCCTGCGGGAAGAGACGCGGCTCCTGCCGAAGGAAATACAGCTTGAAATACTGGTGGTAGACGACCGTTCCGAGGATGGAACCGCGCGGGTTGCGGAAAAAAGCGGCGCCCGGGTGTTGAGATTGACCGAAGCTCCCGCGGGACGTGCTGGAAAGTCTCGTGCGTGCGGGAAGGGCGCTGAGGCGGCCCGGGGGGACGTGCTGCTGTTTCTGGACGCGGACACCTGGTTTGTTCCCGGAGGGCTTGCACGGGTGCTGGAACTGCAGCAGCCGGGGCTCGTTTCCATCCAGCCTTACCATGTAACAAAACGTTTGTACGAATCTTTATCGGCTTATTTTAACATCATCGTTATGTCCGGTGTAAACGCCTTCACGCCGTTCTCCAAAGAGGGAAAACCGAAGGGCTGCTTCGGCCCCTGTCTCCTTTGTTCGAAGGAAGACTATTTTTCCGCCGGGGGACACGGTGCAATAGAAACGGAGCTGGTGGACGATATAGCGCTTGCCAGGCTCTTTGTCGGCGGCGGCTTGCCGGTACACTGCTACGGCGGAAAAGGCTGCATTAATTTCCGGATGTATCCCGGCGGCATAAGGGACCTGACGGAAGGCTGGACGAAAAATATGGCCACCGGAGCAAAATTTTCATCACCGGTAACAAACATCCTTCTTTTTGTTTGGATTGCAGGAGTAACAAACCTTTTCCTTTCCATCGGGCGGGCGGCCGCTGTCGGGCAGCCCCTGTTTTTCGCAGGCTCCGCCGCCGTCTACCTTCTGTACAGCCTGCAGCTCTATCTGCACCTCCGGCGTATCGGCAATTTCTCTCCCCTCATGTGCCTTCTGTTTCCGGTATACCTCCTCTTTTTTATTCTCCTATTCCTGTATAGTATAGTGAAGACCAAATTTGTGAAAAAAGTACGGTGGAGAGGAAGGGACATTAGCTTATGAAAATTGACAGTGTTCATTACGAAACCTTTAAGAAGGGAAGCAAAACCTACTTCAACTCCAGCATTTTTTTTCCCCCGGAAGTTCGGAAGGACGTTTTTATCCTCTACGGCTTCGTCCGGGTTGCCGACAATTTCGTGGACGCGGTGCCGCCGGACGCGGAGAGTTTTTACGCTTTCCGGGACAAATATCGGCGGGCCCTCGGCGGACAGCGCAGCGGCGATGTAATTGTCGATGATTTTGTCGAACTGATGAAGCGGAAGGAGTTCAAGCCGGAATGGGCCGACGCCTTTCTCCGTTCCATGGAGATGGACCTCGAGAAATCGGAGTACGATACATTAGATGAAACCCTCGAATATATCTACGGGTCGGCCGAGGTAATCGGCCTTTTTATGGCATCGATATTAGGTCTTCCGGAAGAATCTTTTTACGCCGCCCGGATGCTCGGGAGGTCGATGCAGTTTATCAATTTTATCCGGGACATCGAGGAGGACCTGGAGCTGGGCAGGCGCTACATCCCCTTAACGGGGAGCACCCTTTCCTCCCTGCGGCAGGAGGAAACGGCGGCGCATCCGGATGAATTTATCCGTTTCCACCGGATGCAGATCGATTTATATAAGAAATGGCATGCCGAAGCTGAAAAAGGCTACACATTTATCCCCCGAAGATATTTAGTCCCCATTAAAACGGCCGAAGACATGTATATGTGGACGGCTGAAAAAATAGCGGAGGACCCTTTTATCGTCTATAAAAAAAAGGTAAAACCGTCGAAACCGAGGATAATTTTGCGGATTATCCGGAATACGGTAACGGTCCGGTAACCCGCCGATGAAATCCTGCGCTGTCGTCGGCGGGGGCATCGGGGGGCTGTCCGCCGCGCTTCTTTTAGCACATTACGGATACCGGGTGGAGGTATTCGAACAGCAGCCTCAGGTCGGAGGAAAGGCCGTGAGCACCTCGGCACGGGGGTTCCGCTTCGACATGGGGCCGACCCTCTTTACCATGCCCTTCGTTTTAGAAGAAATATTTGCCGCAACCGGCAGGAACATAAATGATTATATGGAACTGCAGCTCCTCGAAGAAACGACAAGGTATTTTTATGCCGACGGGACCGAGTTTCGGGCCTTCAGCGACATGAAACGGTACTATTCGGAGGCAAAACATGCCTTTTCCGACCCCCTGCAGCGGCTGTCACGGTATTTTTCCTATTGCAAAACGATTTACGACCTTACCGCCGATATTTTTATGTTCGCCCCCTTTCATGAATGGATCGACATGGTTACCGACCGGGAGAAATGGGCCCGGGTGTTCGAAATGTACAAGATGGACCCGTTCCGGTCGATGCACCGGGCAAACAAGTGGTTTTTCAAGGACCCGAAACTCCTGCAGCTGATGGACCGTTTCGCGACATTCAACGGATCGAGCCCCTACCGTGTCCCGGCCACGCTGAATATCATCGCCCACGTGGAGCACATGGGCGCCTATGTCCCGAAACGGGGCATCCGCCGCATCCCCGAAGCATTGGCTGAAGCCGCCGCGGAAGAAGGCGCGGCCATCAACCTGAACACGCCGGTAGAAGCCATCAATTATAACGGGACCGGAGTTACCGGCATTACCGTAAACGGCGGGAAGTACGCCTTTGATATTGTCGTGTCGAACTCCGACGTTACGAACACCTACATCTCCCTGCTAGGGCAGCGGAACATATTCCCGGCACTCAAATACCGGATGCTGAAACCTTCAACATCCGCCCTCGTTTTTTATTGGGGGGTAAAGGGCCGCTATCCCCGGCTTGCGACCCACAATATTTTGTTTTCGGAGGCATACCGGAGGGAGTTCCGGGACCTTGTCAGGAGGGAGATCTGCCCAAAAGACCCGACGGTCTACATCTACATATCCTCGAAGTTCAATCCCGCGGACGCGCCGAAGGGTTCGGAAAACTGGTACGTTATGATAAACGCCCCCTACCGGGTCAATCAGAACTGGGATGATGAAATTAACCGGAGCAGAAAAGCGGTATTGGAAAAAATACACGGCTATTTGGGCATCGATATCGAAGATAACATACGGTACGAAGAGGTATTGACGCCGCCGGATATCGAACGGAGGACCGACAGCAGGGCGGGAAGTATCTACGGTATTTCCTCGAACAACACTATTGCCGCTTTTCTCCGGCAGCGGAACCGGTCGAAACAATTCAAAGGGCTCTACTTCTGCGGCGGAAGCGCGGCCCCCGGGGGCGGGATCCCCCTGGCGATGCTTTCGGGGAAAATGACGGCCGAACTCATCCGCCGATTCGAGGGGGGAACGGAGAAATGATGATCCGGGCGGAACACAGACGCTGGGCGGGGCGGCTCTTTTATCCTTATCTAAACCGCATTTTCCGAAAGGATTTCTCTCATTTTTACGTTGCCAACACAATGCCAGAAATACCGGAGGAGAGCGGCCTTCTCGTTACTCCGAACCATATCAGCTGGTGGGACGGGTTTTTCATCGATTATCTGATGCGCCGGGTGTCGAAACGGCGGATCCATTTGATGATGTTAAAGGAGCAGCTCGCCCGGTTCGCCTTTTTCCGTTTTTTAGGCGCCTATTCCATCGACCCGGGACACAGGAAGAGCGTTATCGAATCCCTCGAATACACCGCCGAAGTTTTACGTCTAAATGACGCATTTGCCGTTATCTACCCCCAGGGGGAAATTGTCCCGCAGCGCTCGACCCCCCTGAAGTTCAGGGAAGGGCTGCTCCTTTCTCTGCAGAAGGTAAGCACTCCCGTTCATTGTATGCCCCTTACCTTCCTGGTAAAACCGTATAACGAGCGGCAGCCGGAACTGTGGTGCAAATTCGGTCCCATGGTTCCCGCGGCTGAAGTCCGGAATAATTTCAAAGGCTATGAAGATCTCTGCAACAGTGAAGTTCTCGAACTGGAGGAGATGATTGTAGGCCGAGACTACGAACAGGACTTGCTTGAAAGGAGGAGGAAGAAAAAATGAACACTACCGGCACCTCCTTCGATATTATTATTGTCGGCGCCGGACTTGCCGGCTGCTCGGCGGCGGCCGCGGCGGCGAAACGGAACATGAAAACCGCCGTCTTTACCAAGCTCCATCCCCTCCGGAGCCACTCCGGGGCGGCCCAGGGCGGCATTAACGCGGCGCTCTACGAAGAAGACACTACACGGCACCAGTACGATACCATCAAAGGAAGCGACTACCTTGCCGACCAGGACGCCGTCCGGCTTCTCTGCGAAGAAGCGCCGGATACGGTCCGCCGCCTCGAGGCCATGGGCGCGGTCTTTTCCCGGACCGGCGCGGGACTGATCGCGCAGCGCCCCTTCGGCGGACAGCAGCCCCACCGGGCATGCTACGCCAAGGACAGGACAGGACTTACCCTCCTGCAGACGGCCTACGAAACCGCCTGCCGCGGGGGTTCCGGATTTTATCCGGAATGGTATGTTACCGACATTCTCTACGACCGTCATGCCCGGCGTGCCCTCGGTATCATTGCCTACGACTTGAAAAATACAAAACCGCGGATCTTTACCGCGAAGGCGGTCATTCTTGCAAGCGGAGGCTATGCACGGGCCTTCGAACGGAACTCAAACGCCCACGCGAACACCGGCGAC
>CAZSGZ010000055.1:8997-10776 GCA_964606455.1 uncultured Spirochaetales bacterium | reverse complement strand
ACTCTCCATGGTGCTCCGGGCGGGACTGCCCCTGCAGGATATGGAATTTGTCCAATTCCACCCCACGGGACTCGCGGAATCGGGGATCCTTATTTCCGAAGCCGCCCGGGGGGAAGGCGGCTATCTCCTTAATTCCGCAGGGGAACGGTTTATGCAGCGTTATGCCCCGGAGCGGATGGAGCTTGCTCCCCGGGACGTGGTAAGCCGGGCCGTGGAGACGGAGATCAGAGAAGGCCGGGGAGTCGGGCGAAAAAAAGACGCGGTCTACCTCGACGTCTCCCACTTAGGCGCTGATACTATCCTTTCCCGGCTGCCCGAACTGCAGGACCTCGCCGTGACCTTTCAGGGCGCGGACCTGACGAAGGGTCCTGTACGGATTGCGCCGACCGCCCATTACTCCATGGGGGGAATCCCCACCGGCCTTTCGGGGCGGGTCTTTTCGGGCGGTACACTGTCCGGAGACACTCCCGCGGCAGGCGGCGGCAGCTTCGGGGCCGGTAACGGCAGCACCTGTACCGGCCTCTACGCGGCGGGGGAATGCGCCTGCGTGAGCGTCCACGGGGCAAACCGCTTAGGCGGCAACTCCCTTTTAGAGGCGGCGGTATTCGGTGCCCTCGCGGGGACGGCAGCGGCGGAAGAGATAGCCGCGGGGACCGGCAGGTCCTTGTCCCCGGCCGATGCCCGGCAGGCGGAGGCCGATTTGCAAGCGACAAAAAGAGAACTGGAGCGTCTTTTTTCAGGTCCGGGGAAAAAAGACCAATATACCCTCAGGAAAAAACTGCAGCGGGAGATGAGCGCCCGGGCCGGACTGTTCCGTACCGGCGGCGATCTTACCGAACTGCTCGGCCTTATCATGGAGCTGCGGCGGGATTACACGCAGGTTCGCGTTCGGGACCGGTCGAAGCGGTTTAACACCGAGCTGCAGGACGCACTCGAGCTGGGGCACATGCTCGACTATTCCCTGGTAATTGCATCGGCGGCCCTTCGGCGGGAAGAAAGCAGGGGCGCTCATTACCGGACCGATTACCCGAAACGGGACGATACAAAGTGGCTGGTCCATTCTCTTTCGCGTTTTACCGGAACCGAAGACGCGGACGGGAAGGAGGCCGCGGAGGCCGGCAGTGCCCGTGTCGAACATTACTACAAGCCGGTTAGGACCGGTTTTTTTCCGGTGGAAAGGCGGGAATACTGATATGCCGAAGCAAAAAACCACGGTAGCATTGTCCGTCTACCGCTTTAATCCGGACACAACAAAACCGCCGCGCTACGACCGGTTTGTACTAAAGGGAATTACAGCCGACGATCAGCTTCTCGACCTGTTTGAAACAATCAAACACCGGTTTGACAGCACCCTAGGCTACCGGAAATCCTGCCGCCACGGGATATGCGGGTCCTGCGCGGTAAAGGTAAACGGCGTGCCGGTCCTCGCCTGCAAGTCGAACGTACGCGATTTGATAAGCACCTACGGAGATGAACTCACCATTGACCCCCTCGATTGCTCCCGGGTGGAGCGGGACCTGGTGGTCAATATGGATGTTTTTTGGAAAAAATACCGGTCCGTTCGTCCATATCTCGAAGGTACCGGCGGGGAAATAAAACCGGCCGCGGTTGACAAAAGGATCTTCCCCGCGGCGATGGACCTTGTGCAAGACGCCGATTACTGCATTCAGTGCGGCGCCTGCTACTATGTCTGCCCGGTGGTGCGGGTAAACGGAAAGTTCCTCGGCCCCGCGGCGTTAACGAAAGCCTACCGTTTTGCAGCCGACGCGAGAGATTTTT
>CAZSGZ010000055.1:0-8987 GCA_964606455.1 uncultured Spirochaetales bacterium | reverse complement strand
GCACATCGTCCACGAACAGTATTCGGGAGTGTGGGACTGCGCTAAGTGCCTCCTCTGCGTGGAAGCCTGCCCGAAGAACATCAATCCATTTAACAAAATAACCGCCCTCCACGAAATGGGAGCGGGCCGCGGCATCAGCGCCGGGAGCGAACACTACCGCCACGCCCGCGTTTTTAACCGTCAGGTACGGAGGACGGGATATATAAATGAATTTTTTCTTGCACTGAACACCCTCCGCTTTGGAATGCGGAAAATGGTCCTGCGGGGGCTGCTCCTCGTTTTCAACGGGAAAATGCGGTTTAATTTTCTCTTTCCGCGGAGTGTCAAACGCTACGAACTGCGGGACATCCTCGGGAAACACAAAGAAGGGGGAGGCCGCCGGTGAGCCGTATTTACTCCCTCTACACCGGCTGTACGCCCCGGATAGCCGAACCGGAACTGCTGAAGTCGACCCTCGCCGTGGCAAAATATCTCGATATCGACCTGCTGCAAAAGCGGGAGTTCTCCTGCTGCGGCGGCTCCCACATTCAGGACATCGACGACTTTTCCTCGCTGCTGCTGAACGGCAGGAACCTGGCTTACGCCGACAACGAAGGCCTCGATCTCGTAACCATCTGCAATACCTGCCAGCTGATGCTTGCCGATGCCCGGGGCCGGCTGCTGCGGGATGCCCTCCTCCGGGAACGGGTAAACGGAAGGCTTGCAAAGTACAATCTAACGTTTACCGGGGCGGCCCGGGTGCGCCATTTTCTCTACCTGCTGCTGGACGAGTTCGGCTATAACGGCTTGAAGGAGAGGGTTGTGCGTCCGCTGACCGGCTTGAAGGTGGCAAGCTTTTACGGATGCCACAATATCAGGCCCGCCGCCCTGCAGGGGGATGTGAACGGGGAGGAATCTCCCTGGAAACCCCGATCTTTAGACAGGCTGGTAGAAACACTGGGAGGCGAACCGGTATCCTACGAGAGCGCCGCCTCCTGCTGCGGCTTTCACATTTCCCTGCACGCCCGGACAGCGGCCGAGAAAATGACCGGAGAAGTGCTGCGGCAGGCCTTTGAGGCAGGAGCCGATTGTATTATTACTCCCTGCCCCCTCTGCCATACCAACCTGGACAGCATGCAGGCCGAGGCCTTTACCCGGGCGGCGAAAGGACCGGGGCTGCCCTTTTTCCGGGCCTGGCCGAACGCGTTCAACCTGAAGCTGCCCGTGGTGGACCCGCCGGTGTCCCTGCCGGCCCTGCATTTCGAACAGCTCTTAGGTATTGCCTTCGGGATTCCGGCGAAAAAACTCGGACTCAGGCACCATGTGGTGCCGGTACGGCGAAGCGCGAAACTGATGGAGTTTATAACACGATGACGCGGATTTGGTGGGAAACAATACGGCCGAAAACCCTCATCGCGGGTGCTTCACCGGTTATCCTCGGCAGCGCGCTTGCCTTTCATGACGGGAGCTTCCGGCCCGCGGCGGCGGCGGTCACCCTGTTCTGCGCCCTCATGCTGCAGATCGGGGCGAATTTCGCAAACGACTACTTCGATTTTATAAACGGCGCGGACACACCGGAACGTCTCGGCCCGCGGAGGGCGCTGCCGAACGGGCTTATCAGCAAACGCCGGCTGGTACAGGGGATGGCGGTGGTTTTCGCGGCGGCACTGATATCGGGTGCATACCTGACAATGATCGGCGGCAGAATTATCTTTTTCATCGGCATTACCGCAATGCTGATGTCGGTATTTTACACCGCCGGTCCGCTGAAGCTCGGCTACATCGGCTTAGGCGAGGCCGCGGCTTTTCTGTTTTTCGGCCCCGTCGCGGTAACCGGGACCTACTATCTGCAGACGGGAAGGGTCGGTATTGAGGCACTGCTGCTGAGCGTCTCCCCCGGACTCTTTGCCCTTGCCCTCCTGACGCTTAACAATTACCGGGACAGGGAAGAGGACATGAAGACGGGGAAACGGACATTGGCGGTCCGCTACGGCGCTGTTTTTGCACGAACGCTGTATACGGCTTCCCTCATAAGCGGCTTTCTTGTTCCGTGCCTGCTTGTTTTTTTCGAAGGAATCGGGGCTGCCGTTTGTTTTATTTCACTGCCGGCAGCCGCTTCAATACCGGTCCTATGCAAACTGCGGAAGCGGCCGCCCGGGAAATGGCTGAACAGAGTGTTAGGCGCCACCGGCCTGTTCGAGGCGCTTCTAACGGCAGGGCTTGCCCTTGCGCTGGTCCTTGGATAGACAGGCGGGAGAAGGAATGAAGAAAAAAAAGGTACTAGTTATTGGAGCGGGACTCTCGGGGCTGGCAAACGCCGCGATGCTTGCAAAAAACGGCTTCGATGTTACCGTGGTGGAACAGCAGCCGATGCCCGGCGGCGTGGCGCGCTGCATTAAAGACCGGGGCTTCCATTTCGACACGGGCCCCTCCTGGTATCTCATGCCGGAAATTTTCGAGACCTATTTCGCGTATTTCGGAAAAAAACCGTCGGACTATTACAAGCTTGTCGAACTCGACCCTTCCTACAAAATATACTTTGAAAACGACCGCACCGTTTCCATCCACAAGGATATGGAACAAAACAAGGCCCTGTTCGATACCCTGGAAAAGGACGGGGGGGCGAAACTCGAACGCTACTTAGACGAATCGAAGCAGAAGTACGAGATAGCGGTAAACAAGGTCCTGTACAAAAATTTCTTCTCCGTTTTTGATTTTCTCCGGACCGAAATTCTCCGGTACGGACTGAAACTGAATATGTTTACGAACCTCGACAAATACGCGAAGAAATTCCTAAAGGACCACCGGTCCCGGAAAATTGTCGAGTTCAACACCGTGTTCCTCGGAAGCAGCCCCTACTCCGTACCGGCGCTGTATTCCCTCATGAGCTACGTGGACCTGCAGTTAGGGGTGTACTATCCGGAAGGAGGCATTTTCGAGCTTCCGAAAGCGCTGTTTAAACTATGCGGAGAACAGGGGGTGCGGTTCGAGTTTGGAACAAAGGTGAAAAAGATCCTCTTTGAAAAACGGCGGGCCGTCGGGGTCAAAACCGAAAAAGGGGTAATCGGCGCGGACATCGTCCTCTCCTCGGCGGATTACCACTTTACCGATACTGAACTTCTCGACCTGAAGCACCGCAACTATTCAAAGACCTACTGGAAGACCCGTGTGATGGGGCCGTCCTCCTTCCTTCTCTATCTGGGACTGAATAAGAAAATTCCCGGCATTGTGCATCATACGTTTTATTTGGCCGACAATTGGCGGGAGCATTTCGATACCATCTTTCACGACAAGAAATGGCCGGAAAATCCCTGTTACTACCTGTGCTGCCCGTCGAAAACCGATCCGGCGGCCGCGCCGGAGGGGAAGGAGACCCTCTTTGTTTTAGTCCCCCTCGCCCCCGGTTTAGACGACACCGACGCCGTTCGGAAATCCTTTACGGAAAAAATTCTCCGCCATATCGAAGGAGTAATCGGAACATCCATCCGCGACTCCATCGAAGTGATGTATACCTACAGCCACCGGGACTTCAGCGGCACCGGCAACCTCTATCAGGGCACGGCCTTAGGCCTCGCGCACACCCTCCCGCAGACGGCCTTCCTCCGCCCGTCCCACAAAAGCAGGCGGGCGAAAAACCTCTACTTTGCCGGCAGCTACACCCAGCCCGGCATAGGCATGCCGATGGTTTTAATCGGCGCCCACCTGGTTTCGGGACTGATAACGAAGGAGCAGCTATAAAACGGCTCTTGTATCATCAGCCTGCTTTCTGTTCAAACCGTGCCAGTCAATTTTACGGGTCAGAATCATAATCAGCGCAAGTAAAACAAACAACCCGGCCGACCCGATCAGCAGGGCATAGTCCTCCGACTGCAGCATGGTATAGAGGAAGGTGTACAGCCCCGTCATAATCGGCAGCATTACCAGACCCTGCTTTGGCGTTACCAGGACAGCGCTGGAATAAAACACGATCAGCGCTGAGGTAACCGCGGCGCCGATTATGTAGGAAAAGCTGAACCCGATGTGCTCCGATAAGGAAAGGAGCAGCAGATAAAATACGGTGTTCGCGGCCCCTACCATCAGGTACTGCAGAATATGGATCCGTTTTTTACTGAACACTTCGAACATAAAAAAGGCGGTAAAAGGGAGAAAAATGAAGAGGATCCCATATTTCACCGACCGTTCCACCATTGCATACAGGCCGACCGGTTCGAAGAGTTCCACCCCAAAGGAGGACTCCAGGACCGCCCCGCCGTGCCAATCCTCCGCTTTCCACATGCCGGGGAAATTTCTCGCCAAGGCATGCACGGACCATGACGCGGTAAACCCCTCATCCCCGGTTTCCCGTGTATCGGGCAGAAACGCACCGCCGAAAGAAGGGGCGGGCCAGTCGGACTTGAGATAGATATCCGTCTCTTTACCGAAGGGAACGAAATAGAGGCTCCCCGCTCCGCGCAGTTTCAGAACTACACGGAAGGTATGCAGCTCCTGCCGCTCCCACCCGTCGGAAATCGGGCCCTGCAGGTTATTTGCATAGATCCCCGTTTGGCTGACCCCGGACTGCAGTTCCTTCACCTCTTCGTTCCAAAGGACCTTCGTTCCCGCCTGTAACGCCCGCATATCCGGCAGTTCGATAATAAGCTGCGCCTCATTCCAATAGACGTCCCTTCCGGCGATATGCAGTTCCGATATGTCCGGCTTTAAAAAAGTACCGGTAAGACGTAACTCGGTCTGGTATACCGGAATGTCGTAAATTCCCCGTTTCCGCACCTCCGATTTCATTTCCCCCTCCCCGTCGAGGGTCTCGGGAGTGATAAAAAAGTAGGATACATACTCGCGCGTTTTTTCCCCCTGTTCCGTTGTTTCGGTAACGGTTTTCTTGTAGGGAACGGCGAGAAACGGACCCGCAATGGTCTGGCGCCCCCCCCACAGCCGTACAATTTCCTGCTCCGCTTCGAAACTCCTGCTCTGCCGCTCATTCACCATCACCCGGATCAGGCTGAGAGGAATAAGAAAAAACAGCAGCAGTACCGTTACAAAAATCACCTTCAATACATAACTTTGTGAAAACTTCTTCATGTCGACTCCTTTGTTTATTTATGCTGCTTCATAAATACACCGGTAATGGGGAATCAACCCGGCGAAAGTATGGCAATTCATTGATCAATTGCGGCAAAAAAAAGACAAACATCCGGTTCTGTGATACTTTTTGTGATATGGAAAGATGTGAACTCCCGAGAATCGTCTGCGTCGATGATGAGGAAAGCCTCCGCACGGCCCTCGTCTACTCTCTTGAAAAAGCGGGCTATACCGTTACGGCTTTTCCCGACGGGTACGATGCCTGGGAGGAGATGCAAAACGGCCTGCCCGATATGGCGGTCATCGATATTATGATGCCGAAGATGGACGGTCTCGATCTGTGCAGAAAACTGCGGAGCGTATCGGAGACACTGCCGATCATTTTTCTCACTTCGAAGGACGAAGAGATCGACCGCGTCTTAGGTCTCGAGCTCGGCGCGGATGACTATCTCTGCAAACCCTTTTCCATGCGGGAGCTGCTGACCCGTATAAAAGTCCTCTTCCGTCGGATCGACGCTTACCGGGACCTGCCGGCAGCAGGAACAGACGGTACGAAGCTGACAGCCGGACCGCTGCGGATGGACAAGGACCGCTTTACCGTTACCTGGCGGCAGCTTCCGGTCCCCCTTACGGTAACGGAATACCGGATCCTCGAGTCCCTCGCCGGAACTCCCGGAAAGGTATGGAACCGGGAGCAGCTTCTCGCGGCGGCCTATCCCGAAGACCTTTACGTCAGCGACCGGTCGGTAGACAGCCATATTAAACGGCTTCGGAAAAAAATCCAAACCGTGGACGCGGGCTTCTCCTGTATCGAGGCAATTTACGGCCTCGGCTATAAATTTATCCCTCCGGCGGAATAGCATGAACAAGCGGCACCTCTTTTTCAGTATCTCCTTCCGTCTGCTGATTTTTAACCTTCTAATCCTCGTTTTTCCCATCGCCTCTTTTCTGTTTCTTACTACCTACGAAGAACAGCTGCTGCAATACCTCGAACACGCCTTAGTCCAGCAGGGGCGTATTATCGCGGCCTCCCTCGGCGGCAGCGGCGAAATCAGCCGGGAAACGGCGGCGGGCCTCTTACAGCGGCTGGAGAAAAAACACGACGCGCGGTTCCGGATTATCGACAGCGGCGGTGCCGTACTTGCGGATTCGAGCACCCTGCCGGGGGCGGGGAACACAACCGAGGCCTCAGCGCCGGAAACCCTCCGGGAGGACAGCGCCCCGCGGGAGACGTTTTTGTACCGCCTCGCCTCGCTCCCGGTCCGGCTCCTTCGGAATTACCTCCTGCCCCCGGCTCCTCCAATCGAATCGGGAGACTATTACCAAGGGGCCGCCCGTCTTTTGGGAAGCGAAGTGCAGGCCGCCCTGGCGGGACGTTACGGCGCGGCTACCCGGATTTCCACGGGCGGACAAATTTCGGTAACCCTCTACAGCGCCCTTCCGGTTTTCGGCAGCGGCCGCGGTGTTATCGGGGCGGTTCTCGTTTCCCAATCCAGTTACCGTATACTGCAGGACCTGTACCGGCTCCGTATCGACATTTTCACGATTTTTTTACTTTCTCTCCTGGCAACGCTTATCATCAGCATTTTTTTATCGATTACCATTTCCCGTCCCTTGAAAACGTTGAGCAGGAAAGCGGAAAAGATTTTTACCCCCGGGGGAAAACTGCAGGGTAGGTTTTCGACAAGAAAGGGGCGCGACGAAATCGGCAAGCTCGCGGCCACTCTGGACAAACTGACGGGACAGCTTCGGGAACATATCAGGTTTATCGAATCTTTCGCGGGAGATGTTTCCCACGAACTGAAAAATCCGATTGCTTCCATCCGCTCTTCCGCTGAAATCGCGGGAGAACTCGCGGAGGAACAGCGGGCCGGCGGCAGTACCGGCGATATACAGCAATTCCTTGCCATTATTCAAAAAGAAGCGGCACGCATGGAAACCCTTATTTCGAGTATTCGGGAAATTTCCAACATCGACGCCCGGCTGCCGGAGGAGAACCGGGAACGGATCGATCTTGTCCCGCTGTTTCGGGGGGTAGTGGAAAACGCCGGGATCCGGAGCGCCGGTGCCGCCGTTCAATTCGATTTCTCCCCTCCCCCGGGACCGGTCTATATTTCCGCCGCCCCGGAGCGTATCATTCAAGTAGGAGAAAACCTTATCGACAATGCAGTCGGTTTTGCTCCTTCCGGCAGCCGGATAAGCGTCCGCATTGAATCCGGCGGCGGTGTGGTTATAATTTCAGTTTCCGATGAAGGGCCGGGTATCCCGGAAGAACTCCTCGAGAAAATTTTTACCCGTTTTTTCAGCTGGCGCGGCAGCGGTACTGACAAAACCGGGGACGTCACCGGCCACACCGGCCTCGGCCTGGCAATTGTTAAGGCAATTGTCGAAGGCTACGGCGGCACGATTACCGCGAAAAACAACCCCGCCGGAGGGGCCCTGTTTACCGTAATTTTACCCCGCGGCGGTCCGCTGCCGGACTGAGAACAAAGCCTACTCCTCCTGCAGCATTTCGAAGGGGAGCTGGGTGCGCCGGGTTACCCCCATTTTTTTCAGGACCGTGCTGACGTGATTGTCTACCGTCTTCTTCGAAACTTCAAGCAGTTCAGCTATCTCTTTGTTCGTGTACCCTTTTACGACCAGTTCCAATACTTCTCTCTGCTTCGGGGTAAGCTGGGAAAGAACGGCAGCGGGCCGCCGGCTTGTGCCGGCATTCCCTATTTCTCCGCCGCCGGCTTCGCGGGGGTCCCACTTCCCTAAGTATTCCCGAAACCGTCTGTTATAATCATCGATGATCCTGCTTTGCGTCGCGAGGAGGGAACGGATTTTTTCAAGAAACACATCACGATTAAAGGGCTTGCGGACGTAATCCACGGCGCCGTACTGGAGCCCCTCGAGCATCTCCTCGTGGGAATGCAGGGCCGTTAAAAAGATGACCGGGACCGCGGCCGTTTCTTCCCGGCTCCGGACCTCCCGGATAAACGCGAAACCATCCATGCCCGGCATCATCACGTCGGAAATAATAAGCTTCGGCTTCGTTTCGGCGAGACGGAGCAGCCCCTCTTCCCCGTTTTCGGCCGTCGTTACGTGGAAATGGGGGCTTAGCAGCCTGGAAAGGGACGCGAGCATATCGGGATCATCCTCTACAAGCAGAATAGAGGAATCGGAAGCCGGGTCCGTCCCCGTATACGCGGCAAAACCCTTCGTCATCTCTTTTACCGGCGCCGGGTATTCAGCCGGAGGATTAGCGGCCTCCCGCCGGACCGAAGCGCCCTGTGCGGCGGGAAGTTCCACGGCAACAGCCGTCCCCTTCCCCGGAGTGCTTTGTATGTCCACGTTTCCGCCGTGAAGGCGGGCAATGTTGTTCACCAGAGCAAGTCCGATGCCGAATCCGCCGTTTTTTCCGGAAGAATAATACCGCTCCAAGACTTTTTCCACATCGTCCCGGGGGATTCCCGCCCCGGTATCGCGCACATCGATACGCACCGTCTTATCCGACCCCGATACGGAGAGGGTAACACTTCCCTCCCGGGTGTACTTCACCGCGTTGTCGAGCAAATTCAACAGCACCGACTCCATCAGTTTTCTGTCGACATCGGCGTAAACGGCAAGTTCCGTTTGCCCTTCATACCTAAGTTCCAAGCCCTTCTGCCGCGCCGCGGAACGGAAATCAGCCGCGCAGTCCCGGCACAGCTGTACCATATCGGTAAGTTCCCTGTTCAGCTCTCCCGGCAGGAGTTCGATTTTTGAAATGGTCAGCATATTGTCAATGTGCCGATTCAATCGTTTCGTCTGCCGGTACATCTGCTCAAACAGCGGATTATCAGGAGAAACGGCATCTCCTTCTTCTCCCCGCATAATGCGCTCTAAGGGGAGTTTGAGATTGGCGAGCGGGGTGCGCAGTTCGTGGGACACTCCGGTAAAGAAATCGA
>CAZSGZ010000054.1:0-17535 GCA_964606455.1 uncultured Spirochaetales bacterium | reverse complement strand
CCCAGTCTTCCGGGGGAGGTGTCTCAAGGTACACTTCGCATCTCTCCAGATATACCTTCGAGGGACCGTCATTCGGATCGACCTCCAGGGCCTTGCGGAAATAATCCGCCGCCTTGCCGAACTCCATCAGTTTGTACTGTTTTCTCCCTTCACTAAAGAGATCGAGCACCTTTCTTTTCTGTTCCGTAATCACAGACTCCCCCTTCTAACGGAGCTGCTCCGTTTCCTTCATCTGGACAAATTGCTTTTGGAATTTTTCTTCCAAATCTTCCAGTATTTTTTCACTCTTCACCGGCTTTTGGTCAATGTTCTGCTTCAGTTCCTGAATCTCATCCTTCAGACCGGCGAGGGTGGCTAAGACCTGATCACATTCCCCGATTACATGTTTGACAAACGTCTCTATTTTTTGTGGTTCCGATGTGTCCAGTTCCTGCGCTTTGGTAAGAAGGCCCTCCACCGGCTCCTTTAGGTGCTCGGTAAAGTAAAGGAGAGACTGGCTCAAGGACTCGACTTTCGTAATATGACGTTCTTTCTTTAAAACCTGCTTTTCCAATTCCCGATGCCGGAGTACCGCCCGGATACGCGCCAGTACTTCCGAAAAATTGAAAGGTTTCGTTATGTAATCTTCGATACCAAGCTCAAACCCTTCCACTTTGTCCTTCACATCGTCCATGGCTGAAAACATAATGATCGGGGTATTTTTTACCTCTTCATATTCTTCATCGGTTTTGATAATTTTCGTAACTTCCCAGCCGGTTAATTTCGGCATGATATTGTCTAAAACAACTACATCCGGCCGGAAACCGAGGACTTTTTCCAGGGCATCTTCCCCATCCTGGGCCATTTCCACTTCAAAACCCAGTTTGCTGAGCATAACTTCAAAAAAGTCGAGATTTATGGGTTCGTCGTCAACAATCAGTATTTTTGTTTTATCGCTCAACCTGATGGTCCCCCTCAGTTGCTTTCATTTTCCTATACTTCAGGATTCTTGTCAATCCGCCCGCGGCAAGAATACAGAATCCGCTTATCATCATAATAAACCCGAACCAGTCCCCCCATGCCGTATAGGCAGTTGTCCCCTCATTGTAGACAACTGCCTCGTCCACCAGAAAACCTTCCGTAAAGGGTGGAATTCTGGCGGTTATTCTGCCGTTCGGGTCGATAATACAGGTTATTCCGCCGTTTGTGCTCCTGACTACACTGCGTCTGTTTTCAACGGCCCGAAAAACTGCCATTGACATGTGCTGCATCATGGCCGCCGTCGAATAAGACCAGCTGTCATTGGTTAGATTGACAATTACCTCCGCCCCGTTTCGAATAAATTCCCTGGACAGATATCCAAAGGTATCTTCAAAACAGATGGGCGTCGAGAACGCCACCCCCCCGGCATGGAAGACGGTATATTCAGTCCCCTTTTCCCAAAAATGGGTGTCCGCCTCGACAAGCAGTTTGTAAATACGGGGAAACCGCTTTTCGAAAGGAAAGTTTTCGGTAAACGGTACCAGATGGGTCTTCCAATAGCGCTCGGTAATTTCCCCGTCCTCGAAGAGGAGGGCCGCGTTATAATCTATCCGTTCTTCGCTGCCGACACGCTTCAGCACACCGTCATCGTTTCCGATAACATACGGAACATCCTGCGCCGCGAGAAACTCCTTCAGCCGCAGGACCAGCTCATAAGTTTCCCGGTTCCGGCGGTATTTTGTATGGTAATCGATAGCGGGAACAAAAGCCGTTTCGGACCATACAACTATTTCCGGGTCCTGCTCTACCGCCTTTCTGCTTACATCGATAAGGATATTGAGAGCATCTTCATAATCATGTTTCCAGGGATCGACGTTGTGCTGGATCAGCGCGACCCGCCATTTCTTCGAATCCCCCAGGTCGGCTTTTGATGCAAGACCGAAAAGAACAGCGGCAATAAACACGCCGGCATACACCAGCAGATCAATACGGTGGTCCTTAAAAAAAGCCGCCGTCCCTTTCACCCCCTTTTTCAGTGCATTCCCGATAAACGCGGAAGGGTAGATGACAAGCAGCGACACTCCCCATACTCCGAAAATAGAACTTATCCTGATAAACGGAAGAAAGGGATACTGGGAGTATCCGATTATACCGTAGGTATATCCCAAAAAGCCCTTCGATTTTATATATTCATACGCCACCCAGATAACGGCCTGAAATATATAGCCGTAACGGGGGAAAAGGGCATCGACTATTTTCAGCGCGGGAAAGAGGATAAGAAAATAGAGGGCATAGATAACCGGTACGATAAAGATCGCGAGAGGATGGAACTTTAACAGCCAGTAATTGAACAATGCATAGCTTACAAAGCCGAAAAACAGGCCGTATATGAAGACCCGGACCCAGCCGCTTTTATGAATGACGATAAATATCGGAAATACCGCGAAAAATCCCAGCGGGAAAAATCCTCCGTTCGCAGCCATGGAAGGAAAAGAAAGGGCGAACAGAACCGCCGCGGCGAGCAGCAGGCCTAATTCCGCAAGAATACCGCCAAAACCGGTCCGAGTGGTGTTCCGCCGTTCCATTCTTATTCCCGGAGGGGCCAGACAGTCTGCTTCAACTCCCGGCCCGGACGGAACGCGGCGACACCGTGATCGCCGACACTTACCGTTTCCCCGGTCCGGGGGTTTCTTGCCTTCTTTCGTCCCTTTCTAGTCCGGACTTCGAATGTGCCGAAGCCCCGCAACTCCACAACCTTATCTTCCGATAGTGCGTTTTTTACTTCTTCAAAAAACTCATCTACAATGGCATGAATGTCTTTTCGATTGACCGGTACTTTTTCATATATGTTTTCGATAATTTCAGCTTTCGTTAACTTATCCCTGGCCACAGAAAAAAAACCTCTAATCGGTTTTGTTCAGATTGAGTTTTTTATGCAGCCTCGATTTCGTTCTAGCGGCGGTATTCTTATGATACACACCCTTTCTAGCGGCGGAATCAAGAAGGCTTTCCGCCGAAAGCAATTTTTTCTCCGCGGCAGCCGGATCGTTGCCGTCAACGGCTTCTAAAAACTGTTTAATACCGGTCCTGACCCTGCTTTTTATCGTTTTATTTTGCAGTCTCCGCCGTTCGTTCTGTCTATTTCGCTTTGCTGCCGAATTACTATTTGCCAATGCGCGTACCTCCACTTTGTTTTACCATTTTTACTAACAGAGCCCTGAAGCTATCAGATAATTCTTTTCCTGTCAAGTATTTGTAGTTTATTGACATGACCCGCTCAATATTGCAAGCTTTCGAGGTGGGCGGAATCATTTTTCTTCTCAGTTTTTTTTCCTCCTTGGTGGTGTGGGACTTCATTTTGCGGGTGTTAACCGCCTTCAGCGTGCCCTTTGCCCGTAATTTCGCGGACCGCAAAGAGCCGCGGTATGCCGCAAGACTCTTCACCCTGGCCAGGGTCTACACGGGGATGAAAATTCAGCGCGAACCTCGCCTGCCCGCCCGGCTTCCGTCCTATTTTTTAATTATCAGTAATCATCAGAGCTTCGTCGATATCGCTCTTCTTCTCTATGCATTTGCGGGACACCGTCTCCGCTTCGTGGCGAAAGAAAGTCTTGCCCACTGGATCCCCTGTATTTCGCCTCTTTTCCGCCTGCAGCGTCACGCATTGGTAAGCCGGAGCGGCAATTTGAGAAAAACAATGCAGGAACTGCGGCGGCTTGGAAAAATCGCCCCTGAAGGCTACTGTCCGGCAGTATTTCCCGAAGGGACACGTTCGAAAACAGGGGAGCTGGGGCCTTTTCACTCGGGAGCTGTGCGTTCGATCCTTTCCCGACATCCAATGCCGGTCCTGTGTGCCGCCTTAGACGGCGGTTATATGATTTCGAGTCTATCCCACCTGTCCGCGAACATGCGCAACGCGTCGTACAAATTTGCCGCTCTCGAGCTTTTCCCTCCGCCGAGGAGCAAAGAAGAAATTGAATCGGTGCTGCGGAAATCACGAGTGCTGATTGAGAAACAGCTCCGCCGCTGGCGGAACGAGAAGGAACAGCCCCGGACATAAAAAAACTGCCCGGCAGCCGTATGACCGCCGGGCAGCTGTATTCTCTTGTACCGGGTCCCGGTTTACCGGAAATCTTTCGGTCTCCGTTCAGTCCTTTTGCATTTTTCACAAACAGCAAGATTTTTCAGTTTACCGCTGGAAAAAACGGATTTCATCTTCACTTCGCCGCCGCAGGGGCAGTCAAATTTTTCCGACGAGGAACCTGTCCTCGCATTTTTACTTACCTGTGCCATTATGTACTCCTTGTAAAAATCGTAGTAATTGTCAATATTTCGCGTAATGTACTATCTTTTTTCATCACCGTCAACATCTTCACAGCTCATTTGTTCCGCATACCAGGAGTTGTCCTCTTTGCTGAACCGGAAACACTGCACGGGAATTTCAATAGATTTCCCGTCTGAATCGACAACTCGAATAGACCGGGTCAGAATATTGATGTCCTGGATCTTACATTTTTCCCCCTGAAAAAACACCTTCGAGCCTTCGGAAGGGAGGTTTTTCTTCGCTGCTTTGTACTGATCGTACTCATAGGCCAGACAGCAGAGCAGTCTGCCGCAGGGACCGGAAATTTTCATCGAATTGAGGGAGAGATTCTGCTCCTTCGCCATTTTAATGGAAACCGCCTGCAGTTTGTCCGTTACCCCGTGACAGCACAGGTGGCGGCCGCAGACCCCGACTCCGCCTAAGACACGGGACTCGTCTCTAACGCCGATCTGCCGCAGTTCAATTCTCATTTTAAAAACCGAAACGAGGTCTTTTACCAGCTCCCGGAAATCCACCCTGTTTTCCGCGGTAAAGAAAAACAGGACCTTTGTTTCTTCAGGAATATAATGGGCGGAAACAAGCTTCATCTCCAATTTCCGTGCTTCCACCTTTTCCTTGCAAATTCCGAGCGCTTCCCGCTCTTTTTCCTTGTTTTCTTCGAACAGTTTCAGATCATCATCCGTTGCAACCCGGATAATCGTCTGCAGCTCTTCATCTTTATCTTCATCCGTCAGATGTACCGTACCGAGGACTTTTCCCAAATCGTTACCGTATTTCGTCGGAACAATTACAATATCATTTGCCCGGAGGGTAAGGCCCTCCTCACAGATACACAACTCTGTTTCGCTTGAATGTATAACTTTAACGCGGAAAACTTCCGCCGTTGTCTTTTGGCTGCTCACTTCGGCCTCCTCTGCAGTGCCGGACTTTAGGTTGTAATATCTACGAGAATACCGTAAATTTCGTCAATCCGGCGCAGTATTTCCAATTGGTCTTTCTGGTTTTCCAATATCTGCCTGGCTAATTCGTCCAGTTTTTTATCAACTATCCGGATAACTGTCAACTCAGGCTGCTGCCCCTTTGGGATTTTCAGTACCTTGAATCCCCGCAGTTTGTGCTTTTCAAGGGAAAACCCGTTTTTTACTACATACCGGACAAAAACGCCAACCGCCCGGCGGTAATCCTTTACCAGAGACAGTTTCGGATTGTCCTTGAGCTCTTCTCCGATCTCGTGAATATCGTCGAGGGCTTCCTCCAGGTCAACCTGCCGGCCTTCCGAAATTCCAAAAATGGAACGAAGCTGCTGTTCTTCATCATGTTCCCGGGCACCGGCAAGGGTGCCGGAAAAAACCTTTTTCCCCTTCGCTTTGCGGCTCTTATTCTTCTCTTTTTTATTTACATTCAAATACGGGGAGGAATCTCCTACAATATCTAACCGTTCCATACGGTAATTGTATTTCCTTCCTGCTTTTCACGCTCTTCCTGCTCATCCTGCCTTTCAGGTCCTTCACCTTCCGGCGGCTGCTGTTCAGGAGTGCCTGACGGATAGTTCTCACCGCGGAAGCCGGTATTTTCGACACCGGTATCGTACCGCTCCTGATCGAGCGCTTCCTCATTTTTAATAATACTATTTATATCTTTTACAATCCGGCATTCTCCGTCGAGAATTACCCCCTCCTCCACAATTAAACGGGGAGTGGTAATGTTGCCGATAACCATTCCAGTGGTTAGAATAATAATTTTCTCGGAAGCATAGATGTTTCCCTTGACCACCCCGCCGATAACGATTGTTCCGGCATAGATCGAGCATTCGGCACGGCCGTTTTTTCCCACTAAGACCTTATCGGGAGTTCTAATAACACCGGAATAGTCCCCGTCAATCCGGAGCAGTCCGTTTAAGTCGAGCTCTCCCCGAAAACGGGTACCTTCTCCGACAATTGAGTTAATAAACGCACCATCTTCAACAATATGATCGCCCATCTGCTCTTATCCTAGTATTCCGCTATCTCATACATCTTATTCGTGATGCTTAAATACCGCTCAGGATCTACTACCTGTGAACCGATTCTCACTTCATAATGGAGATGAGGACCGGTACTTAACCCGGTGGTACCGACTTCTCCTACCATCTGTCCCTGCGAGACAATGTCTCCTTCCCTGACGTATACCCGGTTGAGATGGGCATATTGAGTGTAAAACCCGTATTTATGCCGAATGACTATATAATTTCCGAACCCCATCGGTTCGAATTTGTTTTCAACAACTTTTCCGTCGGCGGTGGCCAAAACCGGCCAGCCGATGTTAAAAGCAATGTCGGTCCCTTTATGAAGGTATAGTTTTTTGGTAAAGGGATGCTCCGAAGGTCCGAAACGGGTGGTAATACGCCCTTTTCCTTCACCTAAGGGCCATAGAGAGGGCAGCTCCTTCAGCAAGTCTCCATGAGCTACGAGAAGATCGGTGATTTTTTCCAATGAATTGGACGTACCCTGCATGAGAGAAGAAATACTCTGCAGTTCATTCAGTTCCCGCATAATTCCTTCTTCGGAAGCGTCGAAATTGATAAAGGAGGTAAGATCGCCCGCCGCGGCGGTTTCCAAATTCCCCTGCACCTGCTGGTTTAATTCCAATGTTTCCAGGGTCCGGCCTAAGCTCGATTTAAAATCCCGGGCCGCGGTCTGCAGATTTGCAATTTCATCCCGGAGAATTTCAAGGCTGGCCTCGGTACTGTCAAGCGCTACCGTTTTCTTGCTGAGCATCCTTGACAGTCCGCTGAAGGTGGTACTGGACATGAAAAAAGCAACCAAGACACCCGCTAACAGAAGACAGAGGAATACCAGGGAGAAAACGGAAATGCGGAAGTTGAAAATCTTTTTCTCGGAATGGGGTATAAACATGACGGTAAACCGCTGTTTTCCCAGTTTGTAGAGATTTTTAAAAAATTTCCCGATAGAGGAACCAATTACGGAAAAGACCTTTCCCAGGGCTTCTGCCGCACGGTTTTCCATTTTCTTGTATTGATTAACGGGTGACAAACATTAATTTCCTTATATATGATTTCTACAACCTTCAATTCACAAGGCTATCATGTAGTAAAACATTTGTCAAATAGTTATTGACTCCCTAGCCACAACGTGGTATTGTTCAGTGTCTGATTTTAAAATTCTCAACATAATTGGAAGTAATCATGCGTTTTTTCGACACTCATGCACACATCGGGCTTATTAATGAAGACCCGATCGAACAGTTAATTATTACTCAGGAAGCACGGCAGGCAGGTGTACTGCATATTGTCAGTATCTGCAATAATCTGCATGATTTTTTTCAGGTATATGAAAATCTTTCCACTGCAAACAACGTGTATCACAGTATCGGGGTCTCCCCTTCGGAAGTTGCCCATCCGGGAAAGTCCTGGGAAGAACAAATTGAAAAAGGGATAAAAATGGACCGGGTCGTGGCCATCGGCGAAATCGGGCTCGACTATTACCGCAAATTCGGGAACAAGGACTCGCAAATTGAACTGTTTATCCGGCAGCTCGAAATGGCGGAAAAACTGCATTATCCCGTTATTATCCACAACCGTGAAGCCGGTCAGGATGTTTTGGAGATCCTGCAGCAGAAGCTGCCCGAAAAAGGGGGAATTCTCCATTGCTATTCCGAAGACTGGGAATATGCCCGGAAAGCACTGGAATTGGACCTCTATATTTCCTTCGCGGGAAACGTTACCTACCGGAATGCCCGAAATCTGCACGAAACGGCGAAAAATATGCCCTTAGAGCGGATGCTTATCGAATCGGAAAGCCCTTTCATGATCCCCGCGGAATACCGGGGAAAACGAAACAAACCGGTATATCTCGAATCGACCGCTAAATTTCTGGCGGAACTGCGGGAAATTCCTTTGGAAGAATTATCGGAAACGCTCTATCAGAACAGTCTCCGTTTTTTCAATGTCCCCGAATGAGTACCTGCATCCTATAGAATTACCGGGAATAACACTGCCCTGCAATCTCTTTCTCGCGCCCCTCGCGGGGTTTACCGACGTTGCGTTTCGAGCTGTATGCGTTGAAAACGGCGCCTGTTTTACCTATACCGAAATGGTTTCCGCCGAGGGCCTTATCCGGGACAATAGAAAAACCGCGGATTTACTCGAAAAGGCGCCGGGAGAGGACAACTACGGAATCCAGCTCTTCACCTCCAGCCCCGATTCCGCAGAAAAGGCCGCTGAAATGTGCAGGGCCTTTCAACCGGCCCTTATCGACCTCAACTGCGGCTGTCCCGTACCGAAGGTGGTAAAAAACGGCGCCGGTGCGGCGCTGCTGCGCGACCCGAAGCGGATTACAGCAATTGTCCGGGCCCTGCTGAGAGGCGGGGGGGGAATACCGGTCAGTGTAAAAATACGTACGGGCTGGGACAATTCATCGATAAACTACCTGGAAACCGCCGCCGCCGCCGCCGAGGGAGGGGCGGCCATGCTCTGTCTCCATCCGCGGACACGGTCCGCGGGGTATTCGGGAACGGCCGCCCGGGAGCATATCGGTATCCTGAAAGAGGCGGTTTCCCTGCCGGTTATCGGTTCGGGGGACCTTTTTACCCCGCGGGACGCAGAGGCCCTTTTCAGAGACACCGGATGTGACGGTCTTATCTTCGCGCGGGGAGCAATCGGGAACCCTTTTTTGTTCCGGCAGACAAAGGAATATCTAACAACGGGTATCGAGCCGCCTCCCGCCGGGGCGGCGGAGCGGATGGAAACGGCTTGGAGACACTACTCCTATCTGCTGCGGCGAAAAGGGGAGAAGACAGCATCAAAGGAAATAAAAAAGCACTTTGCAGCCTACACGAAGGGGCTTCCACGATCCGGTGAACTGAGGAACAGCCTGATGCATGCCGGGTGCTCGGAAATGTTTGAAAAAATTATCAATAAATATCTGGAAGAAACAATCACATTAATGTAAAATGAAACATGCACCGTCACGATTACCGGATATGGTTTCAAAAACTACTCTACAACATAAAAGTCCGGCTGATCATCTTTTTTTACAAATCCAGGGTCAGTACTAAAAAACGCGGAATCGGGACATTTTTCCAAAACAGAAAACGGCTTCTCGGTAATGCCGGCTACGTTCTTCCTACGGCCATTGCAACGGTAATTACCGCCATATTTTTTCTCTACTCGCCTCCGGCGGTATCGAGTAATATCGAAGTCCCGGTCCCCGAACCGCAGACCGGAGTTATTGTCTCCTTCGATGATACCGATTTCGGCTGGATTGAATCGAAACAGGCATTTTATCAGCTGAAAGACCGGTTCGGGCCGGAGGACCGGTGGATTTTTACCGATAACAGTATGAAAGAAGGGCTTTCCTACTTGGAAACCGCGGTGCGGAAGCCGGAAAAAGAGGTCGAATCCACCGTCGAGGCCCTGAAAGTATTTGCAGCGGAACATAAACCCGGATGCTGTATCAACGCCGAAGGGCGGATTTTGGCGGTACTCGAGGACGAGGAGAGCTGTGAACAAGTCGTTGAACAAATTATAGACGAATTGACCCCGAAAAAGACGGTTGAAACGGAAAAAATTTTCGATCTAACAATATCGGTGGAAGAAAACCCGGTAATCGTGCCGGGGGTTTTCAAACGGGACGAAATTCTGTCCCTGGAGGAGGCCGTCCGTTACCTGCAAAAGGGAACACTGGAGGAAGAAACATATACAGTTATACCGAATGACACTATCTGGTCGATAGCCCGGGCGCACGGCCTATCGATGGACGAAATTATCCGTGCAAATCCGGAAATACGGCCCGATTACATCTACCCCGGGGACACTCTGAGCCTGATTGTACCGAAGCCCTTTTTAACGGTTACCGCCGAGTATACTCGGGAATACACCAGGCGGATTCAATACAGAACAATCGTAAAAGCGGACCCGGGACTGTACAGGACCGAAGCAATTACCGAACGGGCCGGTTCCTTCGGGGAGGAACAGATTACCGCCCGGATAAAAATGGTCAACGGCCTTCTCGACGACAGGGAAATAGTAAAAACCAAAGAACTCCGCTCTCCCACGGCGGCTGTTGTCCGGATGGGGACCGCGCGCACCCCGGATGACATTCTTGTCGCTTCCGCCATTCTGCCGCCGGGGGTGGGGGTCATTACCTCCCATTTCGGACCACGATGGGGCCGTTTTCACTACGGTATCGACGTAAGCTCTCCCATGGGAACACCGGTCCATGCCTATAAAGCCGGCACCGTGGCCTTTACCGGCTTCGATCCCGTTTTAGGGAATTTGGTGATTATCTCCCACGGCAATGATCTGGTCACCCGCTACGGGCATATGACATCATTTCTCGTAAAAACGGGACAGAAAGTGGAAGCGGGTGAACCGCTGTCCCTGTCCGGGAATTCCGGCTACAGCACCGGTCCCCATGTGCACTTTGAAATACGGATTAAGGGGGTCGCCATGGACCCGCTGCAGTATTTATGGAACCAGGAACGGCAGGACAACTAGTACAAAGGCAGTATGGCACATATAAAAAAGCCTGTATCCAAACTAATTTTTACGCGGGAACATATTCTTGTTTCCAAGGGTGGATCCGTACGGCTGCCTGCCGCTGACGACCGCGTTCCGGGAACCTTACTGCCGGACAATGCCCCCGCGGACAGCACTATTGAACTGCGGAATACCGACGGGACGGCCTGCCGGGCCGAATTGTACCTAACCGAGGTGCCGCCTCCGGAGGGTTTCGAATTTACCCACCTTCGGGCCTACGCGCATGCCGCGGCGACCGGGGATTTTTTTCTTGCCTCAAAGGCTTATCAGCTCCTGTATTGGGACGCAACCCATCGCTACTGCGGCCGGTGCGGCGGAGCGCTTCAGGCGATGCTTCCCGAACATTCAAAAATCTGCCCGTCCTGCGGCCTGCAAGTTTTTCCCCAAATTGCCCCGGCAATTATTATTGCCGTTCTCCGGGACGGAAAACTGCTTTTAGGGCACAATGCGCGGTTCCCCGAAGGACTGTACAGCCTCATTGCCGGATTCATGGAACCGGGGGAAACAATCGAAGAGTGCGCTCGCCGGGAGGTATACGAAGAAACGGGGGTACATGTGGGAAAAATCAGCTATTTCGGAAGCCAGCCCTGGCCCTTTCCCCATTCTTTGATGATCGGCCTCACCGGAGCCTTCGAAGCCGGGACTATTACCCCCGACGGAGAGGAAATTACCGATGCCCGGTGGTTTACCCCGGACACCCTGCCGAATCTGCCCGGCCCGGGCAGCATTTCACGCAAAATTATCGACTGGTACATTGAGCACTATGGCAGGCAGCGGGAAGGGGAAACTTGACTTTTCACCAGGCTAAGACTACTTTATGAAAGAACATGAAAATAAAGTATAACGCACCGGTCAGCATAACCTTCGCCCTTATTGCTCTAGTTATACTCGCCGCCGACCAGATAACGGGACAAGCCCTTCTATCCGGCCTGTTTACCGCCCCCCCGCGCGGCGTATTTCAATTTTCAAATCCGATGATGTACCCCCGGCTTGTTCTGCACGTTTTCGGACATGCCGGCTGGAACCACTACATCGGGAATATGGCTTTTGTCCTTCTGTTAGGACCCACCCTCGAAGAAAAATACGGTACCGCATCGATTGTGTTCATGTTCTTCGTTACCGCAGCCGTAACGGGACTGCTGAACGCCCTTTTTCTTCCCGCGAGCCTGCAGGGCGCGAGCGGCATCGTTTTTATGATGATTTTACTCATGTCCTTTTCAAACATACGGCAGGGGGAACTGCCGGTGACCTTTATTCTAGTTGTGCTCATTTTCCTGGCGAAAGAAATTATCAACGCTTTCCGCTTGAACGATATTTCCGAATTCGCCCATATCGCCGGAGGGGTCCTCGGCAGTTTATTCGGTTTCTTCCGTCCGGCTAAAAAAGCATAACAAGGAGAATACAATGGCAGTAGCAGTATTTTACTCCGAATTATCGGAGAAGAGCAGTATCAAAGACCGGGTCCGCGGAATGACGGAAATCTGCGGTCTTAGGGAATTTACAGACAGAATAGAGAAAGATGATAAAATTGCCGTGAAGATCCACGTCGGTGAAAAAAAGAACACAACCCACGTCGCTCCCGAAGTAATACGGGAAGCAATAAAGGCAATAAAGAAGAAAAAAGGGCGTCCTTTTCTAACGGAAACCTCAACCCTCTACCGAGGGGAACGCACCGATGCAATTATGCACTTAGAGCATGCCTACCGGCACGGTTTCACACCGGGGAAAATGGGAGCGCCCTTTATCATGGCCGACGGTATTGCCGGAAATTCCGAGATTGAGGTGGAAATCCCGGGAATACTTCATTCATCCGTATCCATCGCGAGAGAGGCGGTGTATGCCGATGCTATTGTCGCCGTGTCCCATGCCACCGGCCACATGGTAAGCGCATTCGGGGCGTGTCTGAAAAACCTCGGTATGGGACTTGCCAGCAGGAAAGGGAAGTTACGGCAGCATTCTTCCATGAAACCGAAAATCAAGCCGGAGTCCTGCACGTTCTGCAGGCAGTGCATGACCTGGTGCCCGGCTGATGCCATCGTCGAGCGGGACGGGAAAGCCTTCATTGTCGAGGAAACATGTATCGGCTGCGGTGAGTGTTTAACGGTCTGTAAATACGGCGCGGTCTCCTTCGACTGGGGTACCGGTTCGGCTGAGCTGCAGAAACAGATTGCCGAACATGCCTTCGGTGCGGTGCGGGGGAAGGAAAACAAGTGTTTTTATATCAATTGCCTCTTCGATATGACCAAGAACTGCGACTGCATGGGGGAAAACCAGAAACCTGTCATGCCGGACATCGGCATTCTTGCCTCCACCGACCCGGTTGCTTTGGACCAGGCGACCCTGGATCTGACGGAAAAGAAATTTCCCGCGTCTCTCATCCATGACAACTGGCCGGACCTCGATCCGGAGGTCCAGCTCGAGCACGGCGAACGGATCGGCCTCGGCAGCAGGGAGTACGAACTGACTGTTCTCTAACCCCCGACAGCCGCTATCCCCGTTTGCGAAGAAACTCCTCCACTTCGGCCCGTGTCGGGAGCGACGGCCGGGCACCGAGTTTCGACGCTGCCAGTGCCCCGGCGGCGCTGCCGAAGCGTACCGCTTCGGCCATGTTCCCGGTCCGCAGGTGTTCCACCGCGAGGCCGGCGGTAAAGGCGTCCCCCGCCGCGGTGCCGTCCACCGCCTGCACGGGATAAGCGGGAACATGGCGCTGTTCCGGCCCGCCGCTGCCGCCGGAAGTAAGGAGCAGGCAGCCCTCCGCCCCCAGTTTGACAATGAGGTACTCCGGAGCAAGCCGCCGGAACAGCGCCGCCGCCGCCGCGCGTGTTTCGTCCATGGTTACGGCGGGAAGGTCCGTCAGCGCCGCGAGTTCAGTCCGGTTCGGGGACAGGAGCCGGACACCTTTCAGTACATCGGGATGAAGCGGCCGGGGCGGTCCCGCGTCGACATAGAGCGGAATACCGGCCGCATTTGCCGAAGTGACGGTCTGTTCTATTACATCGACCGGAATTTCGAAGGACAGCATAACGGCGTCAAACCCGCGGATTTCCGCCGGACCGTTTCCAAAAACATCGGTTACATCTCCCGGAGTCAGTTCCAAATTAGCACCTGGAAACACGATAATCCGGTTTTCTCCGGAAGGTTCAACGATAATAACGGCCAGCCCGGTAGGAGCCTCCCGGGCGGTCAGTACCTTGGAAACATCTATGCCCGTTTCCGACAGGCCCCGGAGCAGGACCGCGCCGTTGGCATCGTCACCGAGCTTCCCGAGAAAGGTAACGGCGCCTCCTGCTTTCGCCGCCGCGGCTGCCTGGTTTGCACCCTTTCCCCCGGGCACCCACGAATACCGGCTTCCGATAAAACTCTCCCCCGCCTCGGGCACCCGGGCTGTCTGGAGAAGAAGGTCCATATTGATACTGCCGACAACCAGGATATCCGCCATAGAACTCTTTTATTACTCTTTCGGAAGACGCATTGAATACACCGATTCACCTTCGAAATCGTGTAGTATTATAAATAACCCTTGTAGTTTTTCCGGTATATTGCTGTAAGCCGGACCGGTTATGTAAAAATGCCCTTCCTTGGTATAGTGCTGACCTAAATGAAAAAGAAAGTTGACGGTGTCCGAAATGATATGACCCGTCCGCCCCCGGTCCTGATAGACCGTATTCCCGACATGCAGGGCCATTTTATAACTAATGGCGCTGTTGTAGCCGAACTCTTCAATGCTGGTTATGGTCCTGTTGAGAATAAACTTGATGCAGGTCAGTACAGGCTCCCGGTCCGGCTTCTTGAACGGAAAGAGGAAAACGCCTCCCTGGTTCATCCACATCCATGTCCTGCCCCCTAGCGGGTTCAGGTTGGTTTCAATATGACGGTGAAAGATCCGTTGCACGTCGTCGATATGGGCTTTTCCTGATTTTGTTTTCCACTCATCGATCATATCCAGCTCGATGTAGAGAAGCCAGAACGTATACTCTTTTCCGCTCTGTATTTCATCCCAGCCCTTTTCGGCAATGTTCCAATTTTCCCGCCGGATCAGCTCTTCCTCTTCAGCCGCGTCTTTCCCGTCAAAGGGCCGGAACTCGAGGGCTTTTGTTATCCGTTTTGTCCGGACCCCTTCCTTCAGCACCGCGGCGTTTACATAATCGACGGCGCCTTTATGAAAAACTTCCGCTATATCGGCAACGCCGTTATTTTTGTCGATAACCCCGTATCTGAAACGCGGATTTTTTTCCAACGCGGTCAATTTTTTCTTGAAATCGGCATCGGAGAAATCGGACACATCGATGTAGAGGAGCAGTTCTCCTCCGGGATCTTTCATGACCCCCTGCAAATCCTTCGGCTGCAGATATGAAATTTCGTATTTCCGCGTACGGTCGAGGGAAGAAAAATGTTTTTTCATCTCCTTCGAAGAGCTGACAACGACAATTTTCATTACGAATCGAACTCCAGGGCATAGGCGAAAGGCCCGTTTTTGGCCCGCCTCACCGCCGCAAATTTCTGGGAAACAATATCTTCGAGCATCACCTTCACGACAATGCTGATGGTTGCCTGGTTGACATCGGAGAGTTTCTCCAAGGCGTACGTTTCCTGCACCGTCGGGATCTCTTTCAGATCTTCGTTGTTGTCGGTATACTCGCAGGGTCCCGCGTGGATGCCGATCCTGACCTGAAGGGGTTCATCCAGTCTGCTGTCGGTACGGTTGTAGAGAAACAGCTCGTGCAGAATTTCCATGGCACACAGGGCCGCGCTCATGTGCTTGTTGCCGAAAAAAAAGGCCACCAAACCGCCGTCCCCTTCCCAGTCCCAGAGCCGTCCGTTCCGTTTAAAGGTAACGGAAAGGACCATCTTCCGGAGATCGTTGTACGTTTCCTTAACCGTCTTACCGGAGTGCTTCCGTACCAAGGAGGTGTTTCCCACAATATCGATTGCCAAAAACGCCATGGTATATTCCTCACCCAGGCGGAGCACTCCCCAATTGCGGGTATACCGGACATTCTGGTTCTCCACAAACAGTTTGTTTACCTTATCGTACAGAAACCCCAGTTCGTAGGTCCCCCTGACAATGTCCCTGAGGTACGCGATGGAATATTTCCGCCCCATATGTCCGTCTTCATGGATCCGGATAAGCATCGATACAAAACTCAAGAAGCGGTTTGCTTCAATTACATCATTGACAATCTGCTTCGATACTTCCTTATTGGGAATGGCCAGACTTTCCGGAATACCGGTTCGGGCATGAACATCGTAATCCGGAAGAATGTCCTTGATAATGTGCACCATTGTCCGCGTTTCCAGCGACTCGGACAGGGCCCTGACACAGGTAGTCTGAAGTTTTGAAGGAACCTTGTATTCCATACATACATATTACGATTTTGTGCGTATTGTGCAAGCCTAAAAAGATAAATTTTTCCGGATTGTCAATACCCCGGAGGCAGAATGCAGGCCGAATAATGCCCGGGGCCGATTTCGGTAAATGGAGGCCGCCCTTCCCCGCACGCTGGCGCCGCGCGGGGACATCTCGGATGAAAGTGACACCCCGGCGGCGGGTCGATAGCGCTCGGAATTTCACCCCGCACCACCTCTTCGGTCCTGCGCAGCCGAGGGTCCGGAATAGGAACAGCTTCCAGCAAAGCGCGGGTATAGGGATGATGGGGAGCACTGAACAGCTGGTCCCGGCTTCCCAGTTCGACGATTCTGCCGAGATACATAACCGCAATCCTGTCGCAGAGATATTTCGCGGTGGCCAGATCGTGGGTTATAAACAGGTAGGTGAGATCGAACTCCTCTTTCAGTTCCTTCATTAATTCCAAAATGAGGGCCCGTACGGAAACATCCGCCATGGCTATCGGCTCGTCGGCTACGATAAAATCCGGGTTCGTTACCAGCGCGCGCGCCAAAACGACCCGCTGCGATTGTCCTCCCGAAATTTGATGCGGATACTTCCGGTACAAAAAGTCTGCCGGTGTAAGCCCCACCCGTTCCATGAGATACAGGACCCGCTTTTTCTGTTCCTCCGGCGTCCCGATCCGATGGATTTTCAGGGGGTGTCCGATAGCTTCTCCGACACTCATCCGGGGGCTTAGGGAGGAATTCGGGTCCTGAAAGACAATCTGCAGCTTTTCGCGCATCTTTTCCATCTCCCGGAAGGAAAAACGCGTCATGTCCTTTCCGTTATACTCGATTACCCCCGCCGTTGGATCTATAAGCCGCAGTAAAAGCCGGCCGGTGGTAGACTTCCCCGATCCGCTCTCACCGGCAAGCCCTAAAACCTCCCCCCGTTCGATGGTAAACGAGATATTATCAACGGCATGTACCACGGCTTTTTTTCCGCCCGCGAAAATCTGGTCGATGAGGGACTTGTACACGGGAAACTCTTTTGTCAGATTCCGTATGTTCATCAGTTCCGCCACGGCGCGGCCTCACTTTCGGCATACAGCCAGCAGGCAACCTGCCTGCCGTCCGGTTTTGTCTCCAGGAGCGGGAGTTCAGCCGTGCACCTATCCATTGCGTAGGGACAGCGTTCGGCAAAGGAACAGCCCCGGGGAGGAGCAACCAGGTCCGGGGGGCTTCCCGGCATGGTAACCAGTTCCTCCTGATCTAAATTGATATTCGGCACGCAGTTGATAAGCCCGTAGGTATAGGGATGAAGCTGGTGATGGTAGATTTGTTCCGCCGTGCCCAGCTCGATAATCATCCCCGCATACATCAC
>CAZSGZ010000053.1:16141-17552 GCA_964606455.1 uncultured Spirochaetales bacterium | reverse complement strand
GAACCAAAAAAAACACTGGGAAGCGTTCCGGGACCATCATCACGCAATAAAATGCAGCACCTGCAACGAAATACACTTGATCTGCGACGCCTACGGCGGGGAGGACACGGCATGAAACTCGCGATTATTCTGCTGGCGCTGCTGCCGGCGGCGGCCTTTGCCGGAGGGGCAAAGGAAGAACGGAGCGCGGCGGCGGAAGATGCCGGCGGCGGAAAGCTTTCGGTATTTGTAAGCATCCTTCCCCAGCGGTTTTTTGCCCGGGAAATCGGCGGAGAGTACGCGGATGTGCAGGTTTTGGTACAGCCGGGTGAAAGTCCGCATTCCTACGAACCGAAACCCTCCCAGGTAACCGCCCTCGGGAGTGCCGATTTGCTGCTTACCATGGGCGTTGATTTCGAGAAAGGGTTCGTGCCGGAAATTCGGTCCGCCCTTCCGAAACTTACCATTGTCGAATCGAACCGGGGCATCCGCTACCGGGATTCGGCCGGACACGACGATGAGCATGCCCATGAAGGTGACGACCCGCATGTGTGGCTGAGCCCTGCAAACGGAAAAATTATTGCCCGTAATATAAAGGAAGCGTTCGCGGCGGAAGCGCCGGAACACGCTGATTCCTTCGAAGAGAACTATCGGCAGCTGCTGACAAAAATCGACGAAGTTGACCGGGAACTCCGGAAAATACTCGCTCCCCTTCGGGGGCAGACCTTCCTGGTGTTTCATCCCGCATTCGGGTACTTTGCCGACGAATACGGCCTTGAGCAGGAAGCGATAGAAACCGGCGGAAACGAACCAACGCCGAAACAGCTGGAAGCGATTATCCGCGAGGCGAAGGAGGACGGGGTACGCGTTATTTTTGTCCAGCCCCAGTTTGCCCGGAAAAGCGCGGAAACCATTGCCGCCGCCATCGACGGTGCGGTTATTCCCATCGACCCCCTTGCCCCGGACTGGCTTGCAAATTTACAAAAGATGGCGGAGCACATCCGGGAAGGGATCGGAGGATAACAGTACATGGCCGGTCCGGTTGTTGCGGCAAAAGACGTATCGTTCTCCTACAACGGGAACAAAGTCCTTACGGAGGTAAATTTTACCGTCGAATCCGGCGATTTTGTCTCCGTTATCGGACCGAACGGCGGCGGGAAAACAACCCTGGCAAAATTGATGCTGGGGCTTCTTCTTCCCGATTCGGGAACAATAGAAATTATGGGAAAGGCACCGGCGAAAGTCCGCACCCGCATGGGCTATGTTCCTCAGTACAGCAATTTCGATACCCAGTTTCCCGTCTCCGTTCTCGATGTGGTGCTGATGGGGAAGATGAAAGGGGGCATCGGTTTTTACAGCAGGACGGAGAAGCAGGAGGCTTCCATGTCTCTGGAATATGTGGGCCTCGGCGGCTTTGAAAAACGGTCCTTTG
>CAZSGZ010000053.1:0-16131 GCA_964606455.1 uncultured Spirochaetales bacterium | reverse complement strand
GCGGACAGCGGCAGCGGGTCCTCATCGCCCGGGCCTTAGCGGGGTCTCCGGACATTCTGCTGCTGGACGAACCTACGGCAAGCGTGGACACCTCGGTGGAAGACAAACTGAAAACACTGCTGGACAGACTCCGGACACATCTTACTATCCTCATGATTACCCACGATCTGGGTTTCGTTTCTGAACAGATTAACAAAGTTATCTGCGTTAACAGGGAAGTCCGCATTCATGAATCGAAGAAAGTTACCCCGGAAATGATAGAATCGCTCTACGGCTCCCCGGTGCACTTCGTCGACCACACGACACACTTGGAGGCCTGCAAGCATGATTGATTTCCTTAACGCCCTTACCAATCCGGACATTCCCTTTCTGCGCTTTGCCGTTGTTGCCGGCATGCTTTCCAGCGCCGCCTTCGGTATTATCGGAAGCTACGTGGTGGTAAAGCGGATAACCTCCATTGCCGGCAGCATCGCCCACTCCGTCCTGGCGGGAATCGGTTTCAGCCTCTTTCTAGAAGGCCGCTACGGCATCGAATGGTTTCCGCCTATTCTCGGCGCTCTTGCCGCGGCCCTTATTTCGGCATTGATTATCGGGCTTGTTACCATGTACGGCCGGCAGCGGGAGGACACCATTATCGGCTCCGTGTGGGCCGTGGGGATGGCACTGGGTATCATGTTTATCTCCTTGACACCGAGTTACGTGGAACCGATGAGTTATCTCTTCGGAAACATTTTAATGGTCTCGAAGCGGGAACTGATTTTTATTGCCGTTTTAGACGGGTTGGTTATCATTTTGGGCATTCTGCTGTACAACAAGTTTTTAGCAGTCTCCTTTGACGAAGAGTTTGCCCAGGCAAGGGGGGTCAACACGCTGCTGTACACCCTTCTCCTGCTGCTTCTTACAGCGTTGACCATTGTCCTGCTTACCACTATTGTCGGCATTATCATGGTAATTGCTCTGCTGACCCTGCCCGCCGCGGTGGCAAGCCTCTTTGCAAAAAATTTATGGAAACTGATGCTTTTCGCCGTTATCCTTACGATGGTGTTTACCTTCTTCGGGACCGCCTTGAGCTACACTTTAGACACACCGAGCGGATCGACAATTATTCTCTTTGCCGGGGCACTCTATATCCTCGCAATTATTGTAAAAAAAGTGGTGCAGGCGGTACGGAAACGGAGAAAACCTTCCCTTTGCTAGGAAAATGGTTATATAACTAAGTTGTAAAAAAAGGTTGACATTTTTCCCACGGCAAGCGACAATAAAACAATGAAACCGGCAAAACCGAAATCGCTGAAGAAGAGCAACAGGAAAACCATTCTCAACTTTCTCCGATCTACCCGGGAAACAACGGTCAACGAAATTCACAAACATGTGGGCTTAAGCAAGACCACGGTCATGAAAATTATCAATTATTATCTGGAAAACGGCCTGATACTGGAGAGGGGGAAGGGTGATTCCACCGACGAAGGCGGAAAAAAGCCGCTTTTATATACATTTAATGAAAAGCAGGGTTACGCCGTCGGCATCCACATGTTTCCAAACGAAGTGTATATTATTGTAACCGACCTGCGTCTTTCCATCCTGGATAATTATTCATTCCCGATTACTGCAGCCGTAACAAGCGGCGAACTTACCGCCGGTATCGTCAAAGGTATTCATTCCCTTATAACCGCACTGGCGCTGTCCCCGGAAAGCTGTATCGGAATTGCAGTAGGCGCTCACGGGATTACCAATTTTGGAAAAGGGACCATCCATGTAAGCCCCCATTTCCCGGCGTTAGGAGACAACGTTCCCCTGAAAGAGCTGTTAGGGAACGCCCTCCGATTTCCGGTACCGATCTACGTGGACAACCAAATCCGTTTTCAGGCCTTCGCCGAACAGACCATCGGAATAGCGAAGGAGAAAAAAAATATTATCGTTATTGAAGGGGGCGAAGGCCTGGTTGCCGGTATAATCGTGAAAAACGAAATTAAACGGGGGGTCCATTACATTGCCGGTGAGATCGGTCATATGGTCATTAATCCGCACGACGAAGAGGAATGCAGCTGCGGCGGGAAAGGCTGCTTTGAAACACAAGTTTCCACGAGCCGGCTGATGCTGCAGGCGGAAAAGCTGCGGCAGGATTTTCCCGCCTCCCCCCTCTACCGGGACGGCGTGTTGGAGCGGGAGGGCGTTACCGGGATATTCCGCCTGTCCGATACCGGAGATGAAGCGTCGAAGACCATACTCAGCGAGGTAATCCGCTGGTTTGCCATCGGCCTTTCCAATTTAATGCTCATGCACGATCCGGAAATGATTGTTTTTCAAGGGGTCTACGCCGGCGCCGGTGAGTATTTCATTACCCGCCTCCGGGAGGAGGTCAATACGACGGTCCTTACCAGACTTGAAAAAAACATCGAGATTCAATATTCGGAACTAAAAAAGGACCGAGGCGCCGTCGGCGGCGCGGCATTCGTCATCGACCGCTATTTTGCCGAAGAGGACCTGTACTCGGAAGTGTAAAGCAGCCGGGACCTAAGCGTATTTCAATTTTTTCTTCTCAATAAACAGATCGAGCAGTGCCGACAACAGAATAACCGCTCCGTAAACAGAGAAAGTCCATTCGTAAGGAAGCCGCATAATTGTAAGGGCATTTTCTATAACAATAATGATTAGAGCGCCTAAGAAAATGCCGATCATACTGCCGCGGCCGCCTAAGAGGGAGGTCCCTCCGACTACCGCGGCGGCAATTACACGGAGTTCCCATCCGGTACCGACACGGGACGAAAAAGATCCGACACGGGAAATCTGAATTACCGATGAAAAAGCAACGAGAACACCGACGATCACAAAGGCAAGGATCTTTACGATGTCCGTCCGGATACACATTGCCCGCGCGGCAAGCTTACTGTCCCCGGTAGCAAATATCCAGTTGCCGAACTTATGGCGATGCAGAACCAGATACAGGATAACGGCAAAAAACAGGAACCACAGAGCCTGTATCGGGAAGTATCCGCCGATTTTGCCGTTTAGAGCCGCGGTAAAAGCGGGATAGACCGTAACATCACAGGCAAACTGAGTACCTCCGGTTACAAGAAGGGTCAGCCCCCGCCAGAGCATCATTGTCCCCAGGGTCGTAACAAAGGATAGTATCCTTCCTTTAACGGTAATGAAACCGTTTAACGCACCCATCCCTGCGCCGGAAATCAGCGTGATAAGAAAAGCCGGCAGCGGAGGAACCCCTGCCCTGAGAAGTGCCGCAAAAATAAAGGAAGCGAAAGCCAGGACTGAGCCGACTGAAAGGTCGAATTCCCCGACAATCATCAGCATTCCCGCGCCCAAAACGATTATTCCGAATTCGGAACCGAAGGCCAGCAGGTTCTGGATATTCTTTGCACGGATGAAATTATTTTCCGGTGAAAATATCGATACAAGCACCACAAGAACAATGAAAATAGCCAAAACACCGAGAGATTTGAATCTCAAGAAAGTCCCCAGGAAGGTCTTATTGTTGGATACATCTTTCAAAACGGTTTCCTCCGTTAGACTACAGTTCCCATAGTACTGGAAACGATCATGTCCGATATCCCGTCCACCGTCGTATCCTTCGTTTCTATGTCTTTTACAACTTCACCGTGTGCCAGCACGATGATCCTGTCCGCGACCGAGTATACATGATGCAGATTATGGGTAATGAAGATGGTAGCAACACCTTTTTCCTTCAGGAGGCGTACAAAATCCAGCACTTCCTGCACCTCCCCGACGGAAAGGGCAACCGTCGGTTCATCGAGGATGACAAGTTTTGCTTCGAAATGGAGGGCCCGGGCAATGGCAACTCCCTGCCGCTGCCCCCCGGAAAGTTTCGATACGAGAAGTTCGGACGAAGGGATATGGAGTCCGAGGCTTTTCAATGCCTTCAGACTGTCTTCATCCATTTCTTTCGCCTTCATAAACCCGGCTGTATGGCTCGGCTCCCTTCCCATAAACACGTTTCGTGCAATACTCAGGTGCGGAGCGAGGGCCTGCTCCTGATACACGGTTTCGATTCCGCGGTCCCTGGCATTTTTCGGAAACCGGATCTTTATCTTTTTTCCTTCCCAGAAAATATTACCTTTTTCGGCCTGATGATATCCGGAAATAATCTTGATGAGCGTAGACTTTCCGGCACCGTTATCACCGACGAGTCCAACGACCTCAGCAGGTCGAAAAGACACATTTACATCCCTCAAAACGTGAACCTTTCCGAACCACTTATTGATATTTTCGAGTTTTAATAACGAATCAGCCATACTGCAACAGCTCCCTTACCATAAATTTTATTGTCCGGCTTTCCGGTTCAACATATCATTGAGAATTACAAACAGAATAACGGCCACACCGATAAACGCTTCAATTCCGAAAACCGGAACGCGCATGAGTATTAATCCGTTTTCTATAATTTTAATAATTATCAATCCGAGGAAAATACTCCACATACTCCCGACGCCACCCCGGAGGGACGTTCCTCCGACAACAACCGCGGCAATCGCTTTTAATTCAAAACCCACGGCCTGGGTCGCGGAAAAGGAACCGAGACGGGTTGCCTGAATAATCCCGCCAATTGCGGCCAGGACACCGATCAGCATGTATAGTCCGATTTTTACCGCTCCGATTTTAATACCCATGGCCCGGGCCGCCTCCTGATTGCTGCCGATGGCGTAAATCCAGTTCCCCACCTTGTTCCGGCGCAGGAAGATTCCTAAAATAAGGGCTATCCCGATCAGCCAGATGAAAGCCGCCGGTATTGGGCCGACCGAGCCGGTAAAAGCCTTTACAAAGGCCATGTCCGGATCGAGGTACTTGTTCAGGCTGATGGGCATCATTTTCGACAGGCCGAAAAGAAGCCCTTTTAAAAAAAGCATGGTGCTCAGTGTTATAATAAACGAAGGCAGCTTCGTTCTGGCAACAACTATCCCGTTGAAAAAACCCAGGACCGCCCCGACCGGTATTGTCAGCAGCAGCGCGGGAAGCGGCAGCATACCGGCGATTAAATATTGAACAAAGACGAATGAACAGATAGGCAGGACCGATGAAACGGAGAGGTCGAACTCTCCGGCTATCATTAAAATACCGACACCGAGGGTAATAATGCCTAAATCGGGCATCAGCCTGGCCACGGTTGTTAAATTCCTGGGGTTGAGAAATACATGGTTCGGCGTAAAAATTGCAAATACCGCAAATACCGCCACCATTGTAACGGCAGTGTTCAATCCCTGTATCGTCCCGAATTTTCGCACTGTATTTTTCATTCAGCTCCGCCTTTCTGGTTTTTATAATGAAAACCGGAGAGAAGGGGTAGCCCCTTCTCTCCTATTTGGTTATTTCTATCTGTACTTGCCTGAAAGATCTTCGATAAGACTGACAGTTTCTTTCGTAATAAGATATCCACCGGTATCGATATTCGGCGTCAGGCCGTATTTGTTGTACAGGTACAGCGTATAAACCGCAAAATATCCCTGCAGGTACTGCTGCTGATCGATGGAAGCAATCAGATAATCGGTTTTGATTCCTTCGAGGGTTCCCGGAGCAGCGTCAAATCCGCCGGCATAGACATCACCGGCTTCTAAACCGACATTCTTCATTGAGCTCATCAGCCGGTCGGTGCAGATTCCACCGGCGCCGAACATGAAGGTTGTTTCCGGATGGCCCTGCAAATATGCGGTAATCCTCGACTCGACAGTCGTCATTTCGACACCGCCGCCGTCAACCATCTCGAATGACGAAATCCCGTACTCCTCGGCAGCCTGCTGAACACCGGCACCCCGGATTTGCGCATAGGCGGCACCCGGAACTTCAGCTGCAAAGCCGATATGGGCATTGGCAAAATTCACGCCGTCTGCTTTGGCTTTTTCAAAAACAGCTTTCGCCAGTTTGTAGGAAGCCACCTGTTCATTCTGCCCGATGTAACAGAGCCGTGCGTTATCACCGGAAGGATCGTCGTTGTTGATACCGATTACGGGTATTCCCGCATCCAGCGCGTCCTGCACCGGCTTGTCCCAAGCGGTTGCATCATTGATAACGAGTGCAATCCCGTCCGGATTGGAGCCGACAGCTTCTTCAAAAGCCTTCTGCTGCTGGGCCAGATCTCCACCGGCCAGGTCGATTTCAGCTCTGCAGCCAAGCTCGTCCGCCGCGTCCCGCATGCCCTGGTTGACAACGGCCCAGAAAGGGTCGTCTCCTCCGTGGGTAACGAGCCTGAAATACATGCCCTCCCCCGGTTTCGGCTCCGCCGGTGCCTGCTGCTTTGCAGGTTCCTCTTTATCAGCCGATGCTGCTCCGCCTGCCTCTTCCTGCTCGGCACAGCCTGTAAAGGCAAACAGCAGCATTAACGCTGCCAACAGCACTACAGCAATACGTACTACTTTCTTCATTTCTTCTCCTCCTGAAAAATTTTACTTATTTGCAGCAAACTTTCACACCAATTTATTTGAAAGTTGCTTACATAACAAAATTACAATACTTCCTCTTCTCTATCTTAGTACCGCTAGATGCTCCCGTCAAGCTGTTTTACAAATTCATCGCCTCTTCTTTTGCTATCCGCGTCCAGTCGATAACATTCCGGGGATTCCTGCCGATGGTGTGGTTGTCCTTCATGATGATTTCCACCTGACACCCCTTTACCGTCCGCAGGTCCTCCCGCAGTGCACGTCTGATACTTTCTTGGTCGATGACGGGACCTGCTATCGGGGTGGGCGACGGCTTCATGGACAGTACATATTTGTTTCCGAGGTATTCCGCCATCTTCGCACGGTCCGCCCAGGGCGAAGCGGACACCCGGCGCAGGCGGGGAGCTTGTTTCACCACCTCCCAGCGCGGGTCGATGGGCTCGCAGCAGCCGTAACAGTTCAAACCGAAACGCTCCTGAATCGGCACCTGATATGGGAAAATAAACTCACCAAACATCCCGGCGGACACGCCTACGGTTTCCTGACTGTCGGTAAAGCCCCACATATCCATGGTCCGGACATGGCCGGGGTCGAACCCCGGCTTCGGAAGTTCCTCTGTCCAGCCGAAGCCGCCCGAACCTACGTAGGTCCCCTCGGTATTCAGGGAGAGAAGTCCCTTTTCTTCCAAGAAATCGAGTTTCTTCAACTGTCCGTCCCTCAAAAAGGACATCAGCCGATGGACACCGTCGGGATTGTCGTACATATCGAGCATGAGATTTTCCAGCCCCCGAAGATAGATAAACTCCATAGTCATTCCAAGGGTCCACCACCAGGTCCCCCGCAGCCGGACGGTCAGTATTCCCTCGAAGATTTCCTCGGCAAGTCGAAGCATTTTTTCCGTCTGCTCGTAATCGACGATAATTTCGGGATATTTCAGTTTGGGCATATCGCGGTCGTAGTCCTCGATCGGAGCGTTCCACCGGACCGACCCGCCGTGAATCTGGCCTTCTTCCCCGATAATTTCCTGCACCAGCCCCCAGCCGGTGTCCTCATAATAGTAGGGCACATTGAAATATGGTTCGATTACCCGGTCGTCCCGCATCTCGGAACCCCAAAAAATTTCCTTCCGAAGGTTCATCTCCCATACTCGAGCAAGCTTGTCTTTACACCGCAGCATGCCCTGGGTAATAATCTCATTCCATCCGTTTTCGGGATCGCAGAACACGAGGGGACGCACCGGTTCCAAATCGTTTAACCGTGTCCACAGCTCCGCCTTCTCCTTTTCGAGGGGACGGGCAGCCAGCTCGGCAACCTGTTTTGCCAAATCCTGCAGAACGGCAGTCTCCGCCTTCGAAAACCGCAGGTCCGTATCAATTCCCTTCGTCGTCATAATTCCAAGGGCCGTTTGTTCCGTCGATGGTTCTCGTATCATGATGTTTTATCATAACATATAAAAACTATATTAGCAAATATAATTATCTATTTGACAAAGGCTTTCCCGGCCATTTATACTATCCCTCATGGAGGGTACAAAATGACAAGGCGCGAACGATTTAGAAAAGCACTAACCAGGCAGGAGCCCGACAGGGTGCCCATCGACAATAACGGGGGGGTAAGCGGTATGCACGAAATTGCATACAATAATCTCCTCGGCTACCTGCAGGACCATGATAAATTGAACATTTACGATCCCACCCAGCGTTTAGCCCTGGTAAAAAGAGAAATTCGGGACTATCTGGGGGTGGACACATGGTATGTCGGACCAAGAGCGCCGTCGTTTTGGTCTTACACCGAAGGGGAAAACGGCTCCTGGACCGATGAATTCGGTTCCCGTTACGAACGCTGCGGCAATTATACCGAATTTACCCGGCCGGTACTGGCGGACGCCACCCTGCAGGAAATAAAAGCGTACAAATTCCCCGACCCGCGAGACCCTGCCCGCTATGAAGGCCTGGAAGAAGAAGTCCGGAAACTCTACGAAACGACCGATTACGCACTGGTCAGCGGTTTTTTACCGAACCTCTATTACACCGCCTGGGTATTACGGGGAATGCAGCGGTTTACCGAAGATGTGATGATCAATACAGAACTTGCCGATTACCTTCTTGACGCTATTACCGACCATTATCTGGCAATGGCGGATGAATTGCTTTCCCGTATCGGGAAATATATCGAAATGCAGTGGGTCGGGGACGACTGGGGACTGCAGGACACGCCTTTTCTGCCGCCGAAAATGTTTAACGAATCCATTGTGCCGCGGTTTAAAAAGATCATCGACTTTCTAAAATCGAAAACCGATGCCAAAATTATCTACCACAGCTGCGGCATCACCTACGATCTGCTAGACGGCTTTATCGAAATGGGTGTCGATATTATTCAGCCGGTACAGGCAAACGCGAAGGGAAACGAGGATTCCGCCCGTCTGAAGCGGGACTATGGCAACACAATTATGTTTCACGGCAACACCAACAATCAGGGAGTGTTCCACAGGAGTAAAGAAGAGGTAATGGCCGATGCACTGTACCGAATTCGGCACCTCGCCCCCGGCGGGGGATATATCTTTTCCTCCGGACACAATATACAGGGAAATATGCCGCCGGAAAATATCCTGACCCTTTTCAATACGGCGAAAGAATACGGTACATACCCCATCGATACGGAGAGGATCGATACAAAATTGGAGGAACTGGTCCGATTACGGCCGGAAATACGGGAGCAATTGCCGGTTTAATTTCGGACCGCGCCCGCTAAAAAAAATAATTGATCGATTTCTCTGACATCCCGCAACTTTTGGGAGGGTCCCGTGTCATATTAATAAAATGAAGTTACAACACTTTTCTTTTTTAGCCGATTCTGGCAAGATAACGGCGTTTTAGACAGTTGCATAACGATAAAATGAAGGAGCAGCCATGAAGATTGCGTTTATTGAACCTAGTCCTAAAACGAATTTGTACTTTTTTCTCGGGAATATGCCGCTGTTAGGCAACCTGTACCTCGGCACTATGCTGAAGGAAAAGGGGCATGAGGTTAAGGTATTTAAAGAAACGAATACCCGGATGTACAATAAGAAAACCGGCGAACTTCACCCCTATCTGAAGGAAGCGGATGTCGTCGGACTTACCTCGGTAACACATACCATCAACCGCGCCTACGAAATTGCCGACGCGGTGAAGGCGCAGTATCCCGATAAAAAAGTGCTCTTCGGCGGCAGCCACGCTTCGGCATGTCCGGAAGAGGCGCTGCAGCACTGCGACAGTGTCGTTGTCGGAGAGGCGGAAAATGTCATTTTCGATTTGGTTGAGGGAAATCCGGACCGGATTGTCCAGGGCAGCCGGACCGATATCAACGCGATACCCCCCATCGATATGTCCCTCATGCAGGACAGAAAACGGAATTACCGGAACCGCTACCGGGACATCGCCCCGATTATGGCCTCCCGGGGCTGCCCTCACAACTGCATTTTCTGCTCCGTTACCAAAATGTTCGGCAGGAAGTACCGGATTAGAGACGCCGACCTGGTAATGGAAGAAGTAAGAATGCGCTACAACGAAGGACACCGGTTTGCGTTCTTTTACGATGATAATTTCGCGGCAAATCCGACAAAAACAAAGATATTTCTGGAAAAACTGATACGGGAGGACATCGATTTTCACTGGTCGAGCCAATTCAGCATTCACGTGGCACGGGACCAAGAACTCTTAGACCTCCTGCGGCGCTCCAAATGCCGGCGTCTCTTTATCGGCGTGGAGTCGGTTAATCCGGAAGCCCTTAAGGACTACCATAAAGACCAGACCGTAGAGATGATTGAGGAAAATATACGGAAAATCAAAGAAACAGGCTTGATGGTCCACTCGATGTTTATCTTCGGTGCCGACAGCGACACGGAAGCATCGATGAAACAGACGATGCAGTTTGCCAAGGATTCAAAAAGCGATTCTGCACAGTTTTCAGTACTCTATCCTATTCCGGGAACGGAATTGTACGATAACATGAAGGCTGAAAACCGGCTCCACGTCCAGGACTGGACGTACTACGACGGAAGCCATTCGGTCATTATTCCGAAGAACGTGACCCCGCTGCGGCTGCAGCAGATGAGCATAAAGGCGTACCGGTCTTTTTACAAAGATCCGCTTTCATGGCTGGCAACGCACCTGGGATTTTTTATATGGAAAATTTTAAGCAGAAAGTACATGAAGCACCTGCGCATGGTGTCCCGGCAGATGAAACGGGAAAACATCACCCTAAGAAGGCTGCAGAAGTTCTGGGAGTTCAGCAACCTGAAATGGCTGCGGCATTTAAGCCAAAAACTCGGTTTTAAGGACTGGGACAGGAAACTGGAGCTTTTCATGCAGCAGAACAATGACCCCGCGTAAACAATCTGCTTGCTATTTTTTGCAACCTTATATATAGTAGGTAGTGGAAGGTTCTTCCAATTTATCCCAATTACAGGAGGTGGCTGTCTTTTATGAACGATAATGACGGCAGTTGCAGTCATAGATACTACCTGTACAGGGATATTGGGGTGCCTATATCCGCCGGTTATAAATTCCGCTTATAACGTACCAGTAACGGCAATAACGGTTTACTCCCCGATCTCCCGCTGCAGGACGGACAAGGAGTAAAAAAATGATCAAAATTTGGAAACAGCGGGGCTCGGAAATCAGCCAGTCGGCGATACTGGAGAAAAACTGCTGGATTGAAGTAACCGGTCCCGATACATTGGAAGTCGAGACCCTCCAGCGGGAATACAACATCGAACGCGACTTTATCGACGACATTCTTGATATTGACGAGCGGCCGCGAAGTGAACGGGAAAACGGCTATGAAATGATCATTTTCCGTATCCCCATCCACGACGAAAAACGGGAAGTGCCGTACACAACAATTCCCCTTGGCGTTATCCTCGCGCATGATGTGGTCATTACCATTTGTTCCGCGGAAACTGAAATTTTAAGCGATTTTAGAAAAGAACGGGTAAAGGGGATTTCTTTCAGCAATTTCAACCACTTTCTTCTTCTTCTCATGAACAGATCAATAATGTATTTTTTGAAATATCTGAAGGAAACCAACCGGCAGTCTTCAGCGATTGAAAAGGACCTGCAGAAATCGGTACGGAACAACGAGCTGATCCGGCTTCTGACGATTGAAAAGTCCCTGGTTTATTTTACCACGTCCCTGCGGGCAAACGGTCTGTTAATCGACAAGCTGCAGAAACGGAATGTCTTCAGGCAGACGGAGGACATTACGGACCTTTTAGAAGATGTGATTACGGAAAACCAGCAGGCAATTGAGATGGCCAACGTCTACAGCAATATTTTAAGCGGTATGATGGACGCATTTGCCTCGGTCATTTCGAACAACTTGAACGTGGTCATGAAGCGGCTGACGATGATCTCCATTATTCTAATGATCCCCACCTTGTTTGCCAGTATTTACGGCATGAACATCGATCTGCCCTGGCAGCATTCTCCCTTTGCGTTTACGGGAATAATTGGAATTTCCGTTGCCGCGGCGGGTTTGGGAATATTTTTTTTCACCAGGAAATCGATGGCCGCGCGGAAGAAGCAGCGGAGTCTGCGGAAGAAAGGCTTGAGAAAGACAGGGTGAACGCATATACTGATGGCCTCTATGAGTGAAAATAAAAATACAGAACGGCAGTCCCCCCGATTTCTCGAAGGTTATTTCCTTATTTCGGAAACGGAATTGATGGACCCTAATTTTATCCGTACCGTTGTTTTAATGATACAGCACGACGACGGCGGCGCCTTCGGCCTCATTGTCAACAGACAGACCGATCTTACCCTAGGCGGCATCATCGACGTGTATGAGGGAACTTCCGCGGGAGATCTCCCCGTTTTTATCGGAGGGCCGGTGGAACAGCAGTTTCTTTTCGTCCTCCATTCCGGTTTTCCGGAAGCATATACCGGAGATCACACCCATGAGGTTGTCCCCGGCGTTTTTTTCGAACCAAATTTTCAGCTGATACAGGAATTTTTAAACGACAGATGGGACGCCCTTCCTCCCGAAGACCGGCCGCATATTCATCTTTTCGGCGGGTACTCCGGCTGGGGACCCGGACAGCTGGAAAACGAACTCCGCCTTCGCTCCTGGGTCCTTTTAGAGGCGAACAAGGGCATTGTATTTCACCCCGATCCGGCGGAAGGCTGGAATGAGGCACTGCGAAAAAAAGGAGGCATTTATTGGGTTGTTGCCGAAACGGGAACAAAACCCTCGATGAATTAACGTATGAAAAAATATCTTGTTGTACTAGTATTATTGTTTATCCCGGCCCTGACCATGTACGGGGAAAACCCGAAAGCACTCCTCACCTATTTTGATGATGTACGGGAAATTGAAGTCTACGATTTTACCGGCAAAGAGGTATCATCGGTGTATATGGGATACCCCCTCCTTATCGGGTACGGTATACAAACCAGGAATTCTACCGCGGAACTGCAGCTGAAGCCGAACGGGACCATTGTAAAATTGCGGGAAAACTCGTTTATGAAAATCGAAGAGATGCAGGGAACGGAAAACGCGAAGTCCAACCGTTTCGCCCTCATGAAGGGGCTCTTCCGGATGGTCGCTTCCCGTCTGTTCAACGCAAATTACGCGATAAAAACCCCGAGCACCGTTTTAGGGGTGCGGGGGACCGATTTTTCGGTTTCCGTTACTTCCGGCACCGATTCGAACATCCTCGTGCAGGAAGGAAAGGTCGAAGTGTACAATCCGGCAACCCGTGAAAAGGTACTCCTCGAACCTGGGGACGGCGCCAGCGTACGCCGGCGGGTGGTACAAAAAATCGACATGGAAATGGAAGAAGTCCGGAAGCGGATTGCCATGTTCGATTTCAAGTCCGCCGCGCCCGAATCGGTCCCCCGGGAAGTCCCGGAAGACTACGACATCGAGTTCGATTATTTTTCTGAAATCGAGTACGAAGAGTTCCAAAAGTTCTTCGCCGATGAAAATTATTTCGACGATTCGGAAAAATATCTCGAACAGTTTAAAGAGTATTACCGTGACGAGATGGCGGATTTCCATGACCGTTTTGAAGAGGAACAGCAGTCCTTCGAAGCCTTTAAATACAGGCAGCTCGAAGAATACTACAAATACCGTCAGTAGCCCCCGTCCAGTTCCGACTCGTAATCCTCCTTCAAGTCCGCGACAAACTCTCGGAAGGCTTCCGCCCCTTCCTCTTCCTGCTGCAGATACTCCGTGGCAACAATTCCGATATATGTCAGCCGGCCCATTTCCGTATCGATGATATACGATGCAAGCACCGCCCACAGATCGTCGGCATTGACCTCCGCGTCGGTACTCATGTGGAACCGCACCGTTCCCAGATTATTCGTGAAAAACTCGATGGTACCGACATCCCCGTATTCATCCGAGTATTCCTCATACTGCACGGTGTCGATGAATGATTCGTAATCTATCGAATAATAGATGTTTGCCGTTTTGCTTTCCTCGATAATTTCGATCAGTTCGATTACCGGAATCGGAGCCGGCGCGTCCCACAAAGCCCCCGCCATTCCCTGCTCATCGATAAAATATCCGTTCCCCACCATCATATCTTCCGCGAACACAAAACCCGCCGCCCCGCATACCAGCAGCACCGCAATAAGTATCTTTTTCATCACCCTCTCCTTCCTCATATAAAAACTGATAAAACTATAGCAACATTGCACATATTGTGTATATACTACATTGCGTACGGAACACTATGGACAGCACAACGTGGATCCCGGTTCGCAGGTCGAACCTCAAATATTATAAAGATATTGAACTCTACTATAAAAATCCGAAGGGGCTCATCAGGCTCTATAAACCGGCGGGGATGGATTTTTCCGATGCGAGCCTGCAGAAGAAACCGTACTTAGGCACCCTGTTCGTCAAACCGGAGGACAAACTGAAATGCCTGCGCGAAGCCCAGCGGGGTTTCAGTATGGGACTTACGAAAAGTATCCTTTCTAGGAAGACTGAAACGGTAAAAAACGAGCTGGTGAACATTATGGGCGAAACCCTCTCGGAACCGAGGAGCGGAAGTCTGAAGGTGGTCCCGGATACGGTAAGCGCTGTAGTTGAAGGGTATTCAAACGATCCCGCCATCATCAAACAGCTGGCCTGGATTTCCCACACCGATTATACCACAACGATCCATTCCATCAACGTAATGGCCCTGACCGTAGGCTATTGTTTTTATACGATGCGGCCTATGGAAGAAACCCGCAGTTACGGCCTCGCCGCCCTCCTCCACGATGTCGGGAAAACGGAAGTTCCGTCGGAGATCCTTACCGCTCCGAGAAAACTAACGCCGGAAGAGTTTGACCTGATGAAAAGCCATACCAGTAAAGGACAGGAAATACTCGGGGCATATTCAGGCGAAGTTCTCGCTGCCGCTTCCGGCTGCGTCGAACACCACGAAAAACTCGACGGCAGCGGATACCCCGAGGGTATTACCGACATCAGTGAATGCGGCCGGATCCTTGCCATTATCGACTGCTACGAAGCCATTACCAACGACGACAGGCCCTATCGAAACGCGATGGACCCGCTGAAGGCGCTGGAAATCCTCAAAGAAGAGATGGACGAAAACAAGTACGATAGAAAAATTTTCCAAGACTTTGCCTACAGTTTGACGAATTTTACATCGAAACGGCGGCGGTAAGGCGGTCTTGTAATCCGGTAAAGCGCTCCCTGGAATCGGTGTTTTTACACGCAATGGACAAGGCTTTTTTCGTCCCCGTGAGAACGACCAGTTTTTTTCCCCGGGTTACCGCGGTATACAGGAGGTTCCGCTGCAGCAGCAGGTAATGATCGTTAAGCACCGGAACAATAACGGCGGGAAACTCCGCCCCCTGGGACTTGTGGACCGATATCGCGTAGGACGGGACAATTTCATCCAACTCGTTAAATTTGTAGTCCACCGTCTGCTCCTCGAACCGCACCGCGGCCGTCCGGGCCTCCGTATCGATCCTGATTATCCTGCCCATATCGCCGTTGAAGACGTCTTTATCGTAATTGTTGCGGACCTGCATCACCTTGTCCCCGGGGCGGTACCGCCGTTCCCCCCGAACAAGCTCGACCGGACGCGGATTCAGGGCGTCCTGCAGCATACGGTTAAGCCGCGTTACCCCCGCAGCCCCCCGGTGCATGGGAGAGAGCACCTGAATGTCTTTCACCGGGTCCAGCCCGAATGAAGCGGGGATACGCTCCCGGCAGAGCTTTACAATCAGCCTGGCCGCGGCCTCGGCATCTTCCCGGGGAATAAAGAAAAAATCTCCCCCGTCATTCTCTATCGGAAGGAGCCCGGCATTAATCCGGTGGGCGTTCACGACAATTGCGCTTGCCTCCTCCTGGCGGTAAATCTCGTTCAGTTCCGTTACGGGGACGCGTCCGCTGTCGATAATGTCCCGCAAGACCTGCCCCGGCCCCACGGAAGGGAGCTGGTCCGCGTCTCCCACCAGCAGCAGCGATGCCGACGGCGGCAGGGCGCGGAGCAGGCGGTGCATCAGAAGAATATCGATCATGGAGGTCTCGTCCAGAATAAGCCAATCGCAATCCAGGGGATTATCTTCATTCCGCTGAAACCGTCCGTCCTTCGGCGAATACTCCAGCAGGCGGTGGATTGTCTTCGCCTCCCGCCCCCCCGCTTCCATCATTCGCTTTGCCGCCCTTCCGGTGGGAGCTGCCTGCAGAAAACGGAGCCGCGCGCGTTCCAAGATGA
>CAZSGZ010000052.1:0-17698 GCA_964606455.1 uncultured Spirochaetales bacterium | reverse complement strand
TTATAACGTATATTGGAACGTACCAATATAATTTCAAACAGTATGAATAAGAAACTACAATTTGTCAAGAAAAATTTCAAAAAAATTAACTTGTGTTTCCCTTCGCAACCCTAGGCAAGCCTAGTATATTTTTCGAAAAAACCTGGTATTTACAGGCCGATGAATCGGCCTCACAATATATACACAAAGATAACAATTTTCAGGAGGAATAACATGTACGAAGATACTTTATTTACGCCGGTACAAATCGGTCCGAAAACGGCGCCGAACCGCTTTGCAATTAATGCCATGGAGTGCTGCGACTCGGATGCCGAAGGAAACCCGACGGAAAAAACATACCGCCGGTACCGGAGGCTGTTCGAAGGCGGAGCGGGCGTAGTCGTTCTCGAAGCAATTACCGTTACCTATGAAAGCCGCGGACGGCAATATCAGCTGAGTGTTGAGTCCCGTAACGAAACGGCCCTTACCAAGTTTGTACGGGAGATGAAGAGTGTCAACGACAAGACCCTCTTTTTCTGGCAGCTTACCCATTCCGGGGAGTTGAGCCATCCCGATTTTTCCCGCAGAGTGTGTGTAAAACCCTTGCCCGGTTTCGGCGGAGACCAGATTGATGCGGAATATATAGACAAAACTATCGACCAGTTCGTAACCGCCGCGAAAATCGCCCACAACGCCGGTGCCGACGGGATTGATTTTAAAAACTGTCACGGGTATTTAGGCAGCCAGCTGGTACGGCCCTACAACGACCGGGACTGGAAATACGGCGGATCCTGGGAGAACCGGACACGGTTTACCTACGAAGTGTACGAACGGATCCACAAAGAGGTGAACGACCCCAATTTTATCGTCGGTTCCAAAGTATCGTTCTGGGAAGGGTTTCCCGGCGGGCAGGGGTCGGCGGGGCCGGATACCGCGGTCCTCGACCTATCGGAGCCGATTAAGCTCGTAAAAGGGATGGAAGAGCGGGGAGCCAAGTTTATCCTCGTGTCCGCCGGCAGCCCTTCCATTACGCTGGCCCTTTCCCAGCCTGACCGGTCGATACCCGACGATGTCTATCTTCACTTTACCTTTCAAAAAGCCGCGCGGGACGCACTCAAGCCGGAAACGAAGGTAATCGGGTCCGCGTATTCGGTGCTGCGGAACGGGAAGAATAACCTGCAGGCGGTAAAAGAGGAAGAAGCATCGCTGCTGTACTGGGGAGATAAAAATATACGGGACGGCGTAACCGACATGGTTGCAATAGGCCGGCAGTCCCTCGCGGACCCCTACCTGCCGAAAAAGGTGATGGACGGGAAACCGGAGGAAGTGAAGTGGTGTACCGCCTGTGACAACTGTATCGAATTTCTTATCCGGCAGAAGAATGTCGGCTGTGCCACATACGAAAAAGAATATACCGAGTCGCTGAAACAGATCCGGGAAGAGGAGGGAAAGTTGAAGGCGAAGCGTACCTAGCTTGAAATCGAAAAATTACTTGACCTGAGTGGAAGGGTATGCTAAACTTAGTGCGTTAAGCGGGGGGCATTCGGCATTATACGCCGGAACAGCATACCGGTCCGGTACAAAGTTTAGCTTGACAAGCGCGGAATTTGGTTTACAATGGAATAGTAAAACCGGTTCCACAATAGACGAATGGTTCCGGGCATGCCGCTTTTGGCGAGATATAACTATTTGTGTAGTAACAAATTATTGGTATGGCGTCGGGAAAGAAAAATGGCATGTTCCGAAAACGATGCGGGAACCGGTTCCATAACCGGGAACTTAGAGGCAGCGGGGAGTGAGGATAACCATCAACGACATCGCGAGGCTGACAAATGTCTCGAAGAGTACGATTTCCCGCGTAATCAACAGGAGCGGCCCGGTTTCGTCGCATACAAGGGAAAAGGTAATGAAGGCAGTTGACGCATTGAATTACCAGCCGAATGAAATTGCCAGAAGCCTCTCGCTGAAACGTACGAAAACCATCGGAGTTATTGTTCAGGACATCCGCAATCCCTACTATGCCGAATCCTGCTGGCACGCGGAACGGGTATTTAAGAAATACGATTATAAAATCATTATCAGCAACGCGGACAACAATCAGGAAGAGGAAGCAACCAATCTCGACGGTATGCGGTTTCGAAACGTAGACGGCATTTTATGTGTAGGTATCCAGGAGGAGTCCTCGCGGATTATTGAATTTCTTTCAAAGACGGACATCCCCGTTGTCGTTGTGGACCGGGAAATTAAAGGCTTCGATGTAAAAAAAGTCATCCTCGACAATGAGTACGGCGGGCAGCTGGTGGCGGGCTACCTGTTTTCCCTCGGCCATACGGACATTGCTTTTGTAACGTCCCGCTTTACCGAAGCTGAACGCGGAAGGCTGGAAGGGTTTAAAAAGGCCTTTGCCGGCCGGAACCGGCCGGTCCTTCCCGAATATCTTATCAGCCAAAGTGAAGAGATGTGGCACAAGGGAGAATGCCCCGACCTGGTAAAGCTTTTAAAAAGCAGTTTGGCCCCGACTGCCATATTTGCCTCAAACGATTTCAAGGCGTTTCAGGTATTAAATATTCTAAAAAAAAGCAATATAATTGTTCCGGATGATATTTCGCTGGTGGGATATGACGATGTGGACGCCGCCTCTTACGTATCGCCTTCCCTTACGACGGTGCATCAGCCGGTGGACAAGGTTATTGACAGGGGGGCGCAAATGCTCATGAAGCTGATCAATAACGAGGAGGCGGAGGAAATCGAGACGGTTTTACGGCCGTGGCTCGTTGAACGGGAGTCAACGAGGAAAATTGATTAGGGAATACGTATATCGTTGATATACAAAATTATTAACAAAGGAGAAACGTTATGAAGAAAAGAGTAGTAGTACTCGTCGTCCTTCTGCTTGTGGCTGCAGCTTTCATATTTGTCGGCTGTAAAAAAGAAGAAAAAGCAGCCGCAGCAGCCGGTACAGAAGAAGAAACCGAGAAGGCAGCCGCGGCAGCGGAAGACCAGTTTATCACGATCCACTGGGCACAGTGGGCGCCTGCCGACTATCTGCAGAAATTGTCCGAAGATTTTACCGCCGAGACGGGAATCAAGGTCATTGTCGAGCAGACCCCCTGGGAGACCTTCGTGCAGAAATACAACGTAGAGATGATTGCGCAAAGCGATGCCTGGGACATTATTATCGGCGACAGTCAGGACGTCGGCACCATGGCCATCGGAGGACACTATGTGGACCTTACCGACTGGATTAAAGAGAACAACGTTGACAAGAACTTTACTCCGGCTTCGATGACGGCATACGCGGAGTATCCGAAGGGTTCCGGTAAGTATTATGCAGTTCCGGCTGAAGGCGACTCCCTCGGATGGGCCTACCGGAAAGACCTGTTTGAAGACGCCGATAACAAAGAGGCCTTCAAAGCCGAATACGGTTATGAGCTGGACGTACCGAGAGACTGGATGGCAATGCTCGATATTGCGGAATTCTTCCACGATCCCGACAATGGTTTTTACGGTGTATCGATTTACGGCGATAACGGCTACGACTCTCTAGTTATGTTCGGTGAGCAGAGCCAGTGGTCTTTCGGCGGCAGTTTAGGCGACTATGCCACCTACGAGCTGGAAGGTCTGTTGAACGGGGAAGGCTCCGTCGCGGGAATCGAGTACTACAAGGAATTGTTTTCCTATACACCCCCGGCCTTTAACGACGCTTTTTACGTAAAGGCGAACGATGCGTTTACCGCGGGAATCGTACCGATGACGTGTAACTACTTCGCCTTCTTCCCCGCCCTCGCGAACGACGCGACAAATCCCCATGCGGCAAACACCGGCTACTTTGCCTGTCCTCCTCAGAAGGGCGTCGACGGGAAAATGCATCAGTATTCCGCTTTAGGCGGCCAGGGTGCGTCTGTTGTCTCGTATTCGAAGAAGCAGGACCTGGCAATGCAGTGGATGGAATGGTTCATCCGGCCGGAAGTGCAGATGAAATGGGCGGAGCTTGGCGGATATACCTGTCATATCGATACCCTCGAATCGGATGCATTCCTGAATGCAACCCCATACAACCCGGCTTTCAAAGAATCGATGGAAATATTTAAGGATTTCTGGGCGGTACCGGAGTACGGACAGCTCTTGGAAACCTACAGTAAAACCATCGGTAACTACATTATCCGGGGTGAAGGCACCGCGAAAGAAGCGCTGGACAAACTGACGGCGCAGTGGACGCAAATTTTTCAGGATGCGGGATATATCGACTAAGAGCATCTAGAAAACAGCTGACCCACGAAAACAATTTTCTCCGGGCGCACGAAGCTGCGTCCGGAGAAAAAATACTTATTTAAACGGAATAAAAATATGGGAAAAAGAACGAAAGAAAAAACGGCACACGGTACCCCGCTTCACTTCAATCCGATGAAGGACGTCAATCTCATGCGGATGTTTATACTGCCGACGATTATATTACTGGTGGTTATTAACATATTTCCGCTGTTTTGGTCTTTAATTTTGAGTTTCTCAAATTTTACCGCCCGAATGCCCAGTGTTTGGGGCAAGAATCCTAAAATGATCGGGACCGCTAACTACGTACGGATACTGACAGACCCTGATATGTGGAAAAAGTTTATTACCACCGCGAAGTATGTCATTATGTCCGTCAGCGGCGAGATGATTCTGGGATTCGGACTTGCCCTGCTGCTGCAGGCTAAATTTACAGGAAAAGGAATTATATCCACCCTGCTTGTTCTTCCGATGACCATGTCGCCGGTAATTGTCGGACTAATGTGGAAACTCTTTATGGACCCGAACTGGGGGATGTTTAACTTTCTCTTGGGGCTGGGAAGAATCGATTGGGCGCAGGACCCGAACATCAATTTGTATTCCATAGTTATGGTTGATATCTGGATGTGGACACCCTTTGTTATGCTGCTGTCCATGGCGGGACTCTCGGCGGTGCCGAAGTCGCTGTACGAGGCGGCGGAGGTGGACCGGGCCTCCTGGTGGTTCAAATTTACCAGGATTACCCTGCCCATGGTCTATCCCCTGCTGCTCATTGCCCTCATATTCAGGGTCATGGAGGCGTTCAAGATCTTCGACCTGCCCATGGGCTTAGTCGGCCGCGGGGCCGCCGCGCCGCCGCTGTTGGCAATGGAGGTGTATAATCAGACATTTCTTACCTGGAAAACCGCCTACGGTTCTTCCATCGGGTACATTATGCTGGTCATGATAATCGCCATTACATCGTTATTTATTAAATATTTAAATAAAGCAAAGCAATAGGGAGTACGCAATGGCTCAAATTGAAGAACGAAAAGGAATCGGGAGGACGATCCAGATTTTTGTGCTGATCGTTATTACCATACTCTATATGATCCCCTTGTTTTACATCGCGAATACGGCATTCCGGCCCTGGAAGGACATTAAGCAGTATCCCCCGAAACTGCTGTACGAACCGTCAATCGGCAGTTTTATCCGGATTTTTACCGCCCGCTCCGTATACGCGCCGGGGAAAGCCCCCACGGAAGCAGAGCTGGAGCAAATGAAGTGGTACCAGCGGATTGTGTATAAGGAAACGAATGAGGCGGTTGTACGGACCGGAGATCTTCCGCAGCGGTATTTTAACAGTCTGCTGATTTGTTTAACCAGCACGGCACTGACCATTATTTTAGGGACCTTAGCGGCCTACGCGTTTTCCCGGTTCAAGGTGAAGGGGAAGGACGATCTCCTGTTTTTCATATTAAGTACGAGGATGCTGCCGCCGGTGGTTGTGGTAATTCCGGTCTTTCTTATGTTTCGGAAGGTGGGTCTTACCGATTCACACATCGGGCTGATCCTGTTGTATACGGCGTTCAATGTTTCTTTTGCCGTCTGGGTCTTGAAAGGGTTTATCGATGAAATACCGACGGAATACGAGGAGGCGGCAATGGTGGACGGCTACAGCCGTTTCGAGGCGTTCCGGAAAATTGTCCTGCCCCAATCGATAACGGGGATTGCGGCGACGGCGGTGTTCTGTTTTATTTTTGCATGGAACGAATACGCCTTCGCGTTTCTGTTAACGAGGAATACCGCCCAAACCGTGCCGGCATGGCTTCCGTACCAAATGGGAGTTTTGGGATACGACTGGGGGGCCGCCGCCGCGGGAACGGTCCTCTTTCTGCTGCCGGCGATGGTTTTTACCATCCTGCTCAGGAAACATCTCGTCCGGGGGATTTCCTTCGGCGCGGTACGGAAATAGGGGGAAAGGTATGATAGATTTTTTAGTTGCACTGGGGTTTGTTGCAGTCCTCCTGATCGTGTTCTGGCGCTTGAAATGGCTTCAGAAAAAATATCTCGAACCGGTGTTTCTGGTTATATTTCTCTTCGGGATTTTTTCGCTGTGTCAGCCCTTTCTGTTCGCGCTGTACCGGCACGGCTTCACGATTTTGTTGACCGGGACCTTCGGGTATATCGGCGCCATCCACTTTAAATAGGAGAGTACAATGAAATATGGAATTAATACATTGATGTTTGCCGCGACCTTCACCGACGCGGAAACACATATCTTTGGTAAAATAAAAGACTTAGGATTCGATGCGGTGGAAGTAGCCCTGGAGAAAAAGGGCGACCTGGATTACGGGAAAACGGTAAAGGACCTGGAATCCGCCGGCCTTGTCTGCAGTTCCGTCTGCGGCCTCTTTGGAGAGGACCGGGACATTCGCGGACCGAATATGGAATACGTGGAAATAGGAAAAGCATATATTAAAGATTTAATCGACGCGGCGGACGCTTTAGGCGCCGGCCAGGTAAACGGACCGATGTACTCCGCCGTCGGGCGGGCGAATTTGGAAACGGTTGAAGCCAAAAACAAGCAGTGGGAGACATGTAAAAACGCTTTACGCGAGCTCTGTGAATACGCGGAAAAGAGGAATGTCTACCTCGCTTTGGAACCCCTGAACAGATTTGAAACGGATTTTATCAATATCTGTTCCCAGGCAAAACAAATGGTTGAGGATGTAGGCAGCGACAGGCTGGGAATCCATCTCGACACGTTTCACATGAACATCGAAGAAAAGAGTTCCGCCGATGCCGTGCGTATGGCAGGGGATAAACTGTTGATGCTGCACACCTGTGAAAACGACCGGGGCGCCGCGGGGACCGGCCAGGTGCACTGGAAAGACATTGCCGAAGCGTGCCGCGAAGTCGGATACGACCGGTATGTCGTTATCGAAGCGTTTACACCGGACATGGAAGTAATCGCGAAAGCGGCATCGGTGTGGCGGGAAACGGAACCCGACGCCGTTACCCTCGCCCGGAAAGCGGTCGATTTTTTAAAGAAGACGTTTTAATTATCGCACTCAGATGGAGTTAAAGGTATGGCGGAAATAGTTTTACAAAAGATGGTCAAACGCTTCGGCGACTTTACCGCGGTAAAGGGACTGGACCTTACAATAAAAGACAAGGAATTTTTAGTCCTCCTCGGGCCGTCGGGGTGCGGGAAAACAACCACCCTCCGGAGTATCTCCGGTTTGGAGACACCGAGCGAAGGAAAAATATTTATCGAAGGGGAGGACGTTACAAAAAAACGGGCGTCCCAGCGGGACATTGCCTTTGTCTTTCAGCTGTATGCGTTGTATCCTCACTTAACGGCGTACAAAAATATGGCCTTCCCCCTGAAAAGCCAGAAATGGCCGAAAGATAAAATTCATGCGGAAGTAATGAAAGCGGCAAAGCTTCTTCAAATTGAACACATCTTGAACGTGAAGCCGAAACACCTCTCCGGCGGTGATATGCAGCGCGTGGCCCTCGGCAGAGCGTTAGTGAGGAAGCCGAAGGTGTTTTTATTGGACGAACCCATCGGGACGTTAGATGCCGCGTTTCGAGAGGAAATGCGGACGGAATTGAAAAAGCTCCATGTGGATGTCGGCGCTACTACGGTATACGTTACCCATGACCAGATGGAAGCGATGTCCATGGGTGACAGAATAGCGGTTATGAACTTGGGAGAACTGCAGCAGATTGGCGATCCTCATGAAGTGTACGCGAACCCGAAAAACCTGTTTGTCGCACAGTTTATCGGCAGCCCGGGGATGAATTTCTTACGCTGCACCGCGCAAAACGGAAACGGGGAGCTTTCTCTCCGGATGCAGGCGGGGGGGCACACGTTTTCAATTTCCAACGACCTGCGGAAGATGATTCAGGGACAAGAGAAAACGGATAAACAGCTGATACTCGGTGTTCGTCCGGAGGATGTAATGCTCAGTATGAAGCAGGAGGACAACTATCTTCCCGGAGAAGTCTATATCGAAGAAAAGATGGGCTCCTACAACATTGTCGACGTAAAATACGGAGAGGAAGTTGTAAAAGTCAGGACCCTCCCCTCTACGAAAGTAGAGATCGGTCAAAACGTGTACATCAGTTTCGACATGGAACGGCTGCGGCTGTTCGACAGTGAAACGGAACAATCGATTACGGGGGAAAGCAACACAGGAGAAAACGGTAATGGCTGAGGTAAAATTACAATCGATTAAAAAAACCTTCGGAGAAATAACGGCCCTGCGGGATATCGATATCGAGGTGCATAACGGTGAGTTTTTCGTCCTCTTAGGTCCGACGGGGGCGGGGAAAACGACGATGCTTCGCCTGGTAGCGGGGCTGGAAAAACCGGACACCGGGGAAGTCTATCTGGATACGGAAATGGTCAACGAGCTGTCTCCGGCCGCCCGGGACATTGCCTTTGTGTTTCAGTTTTATACCCTGTATCCCCACTATACGGTACGGCAGAACCTGGAGTTTCCATTAAAGTCGAAGCTTCGGAGGATGCCGCAGGATGAAATTGACGAACGGGTGGAAAAAGCGGCGAAAACGCTGAAAATCGACCATCTCTTAGACAGGGAAACGCCCCATTTAAGCGGAGGAGAGATGCAGCGGGTCGGCATCGGCCGCGCCATTGTCCGGACCCCGAAGGTGTTTCTCATGGACGAACCTCTTTCGAACCTGGACGCGAAACTGCGGGAGGCCATGCGCTCCGAGCTTACCCGGCTGCAGATGCAGCTCGGCCAGACCTTTTTTTACGTTACCCACGACCAGGTGGAGGCGATGACCATGGCCGACCGGATTGCGGTTCTGAACCGCGGGATTATCCATCAGATTGCCCCTCCCGATGAAATTTACAACAAGCCGGCGGACACCTTTGTGGCCAAGTTCGTGGGAAGCCCGCCGATTAACCTGCTGGAAGCGGAGATTCGCGACGGCAAGCTTTTAGTCAAGGGCGGGGTAATGGACTGCTGTACCGACGAGGGACAGAAACAGCTTCTGTCGAATTATAAAAAGCAAAACGTCATCCTCGGGGTGCGTCCCGAGGACATCGAGATTACCTGGGACCGGTGCCGGGACGAAAACTGCTTCGAATCGATCATTTATTTCAAGCAGAGTATGGGGGCAGAGGACATCCTGAACTTGAAAATCGGTGATTTTATGTTTCAAGCGGTGGTCCCGCCGAGCCTGGGCACGAAAGTCGGCCAGACCGTTTACGCGAACATCAATATGGAACGATCACATCTGTTCGATCCCGAAACAACAAAGCGGATCGGCTAAAGGAAAAACGAAATGAATGAGAATGAAATACGCAATCATGTGGAAAAGGCCTTAGGTAAAGGAAACGGAATACTCCGGCTGAAACCGGCATGGGTTACGAGGGACTTTCTTCCGCCGGGGAAACGTCTCGGCCTGAAGGAAGAGGAGTACGATGCCGGTGAGCGGGGCTTTATCAGCGAGCGGTGGTTTGCCTCGGTAACGAATGCCCAGAACAGAATCTTTATCGAAGACGAAGGACTTTCGTATATCGATATGGAAGCGAAGGTCCATCTGCAGGACGCCTGCCGTGCCGCCGGGGACCTGCTGATGGGGACGGAATACGCGAAAAAGCACAAAGATTTTGACCGGCTTTTAAAGATATACGATTTTAACTGCCGGATATTTTACCATCTGCACCAGAAAGACGCGGACGCGGCGAAGATCGGAATGAACTCAAAGGAGGAGTCCTACCACTTTCTCGATGTCGATCCCGGCCCGCATCCCGAAACCTTTTTCGGTGTTCATCCCTACATTGTGGAAGAGGAGCGGCAGTACGAAATTTTTCTACCCTATCTCGAGGAGTGGAACGGGGACGACCGGATGCTGCAGCATGCCAGGGCCTATATGAACATCCCCGGTGAAGGCTTCCATCTTCCCTCCGGAATTTTACACGCTCCGGGAACGGCCCTGACGCTCGAGCTGCAGGAATCGTCCGACATCATGGCGGTGTATCAGGCAAAAATAGGGGACCTCGAGGTAGACAAGGAACTTCTTACCCGTCAGCTTCCGCAGGATGAAGTAAAGGCCAAGGGGGACCGGGCGGCCCTGGATATTATCGATTGGGAAGCGTGTGCCGATCCCTATTTCTATGAAAACCATCACATTGTCCCGGTTATGATCGAGGAGACAAAAACGGCAGGAGCTTACGAAGAGTGGATATATTACAACACCACGAAGTTCAGCGGCAAGCGGCTTACGCTAAAACCGGGGCAATCGTTCAGTACAAAAGAAAACGGCGTGTTCAACGTGTTTATCTGGAAAGGGTCGGCAAAGGTCAACGGGCAGGAGGTGCAGGCCGGTGAGTTCGGCCTCGATTACTGCCGGGACGAATTGCTGGTTTCCCGCGATACCGCCGTAACGGGCGTTACCGTTGAAAACACCGGCGCTAAAGATGCAGTGCTGTACAAATTTTTCGGGCCGGACATTAATACGGATGTCCCCCGATTGAAAAAATACGAGAGGAGATAATTATGGCGGATACAATGAAAGCACAGGTTTTTTATGAGGCTGAAAAAATGAAGTATGAGGACGTACCGGTCCCGGAAGTGACCCCGGTAGATGTTCTTGTAAAAGTAAAATGCATCGGTATTTGCGGTTCCGACGTTTCTTATTATTTCGGATGGAGCCCCGTGGACACACCGACGGGAAAAGGGCCGATTATCTTAGGCCATGAGTTTACCGGGGAAGTTGTAAAAGTAGGGGAGGTCCCGGCAAAACTAGGTCTGTTCAAAGAGGGGGACAGAGTCGTGGTCAATCCCGTGCAAAACTGCAACGCCTGCTACGCCTGTGCCAGAGGTGAAACGCACACCTGTGAAAATATCAGCGTTCCCGGTGTTACAACCGACGGCGCCTTCGCCGAATACTGTGTTTCAAAATACACGGGACTCTTTAAACTCCCGGAAAATATCAGCTACGAAGAGGGAGCGTTTATCGAACCCATGGCCTGCGCGGCCCAGGGGATGCGGCGCCTTGAAGTTGAACCGGGGCAGTTCGTCGTTGTTTTCGGCCCGGGACCGATCGGTTCGATGATGATACAGATGGCAAAGGCAAACGGGGCCGGAAAGGTGGCGCTTGTCGGGACGCGGGACTACCGTCTCGAAACCGGAAAACAATACGGTGCCGATTACCTGTTTAACGTGAAGGACAGCGGTTCGAAATATTATACCGCGGATTTAAAGAAATCCATTTCCGACCTTACCGGCGGAAAACTTGCGGAGCGGGCGATAACACCTACCGGTTCGAACGCTGCATTCGAGCAGGCAGTCGATATTTGCGGCAACTGTTCGATCATCGTGCAGTTCGGCCTGCCGAACGGGGACGACAAGTTCTGCATCCCGGCACTGGAGTTCCACACCATGGACAAGCAGATCCGTTCGTCCTGGCTCGCGCCGATGGTATGGCCCGAAACTATCCGCTATATGCAGGAGGGCCTTGTTGAGGTCAAATCGCTGATAACCCATTCCTTTCCCTTAGCGGATACGGAGAAAGCAATTCGAGACTTGAAAGAGCGGATAGACGAACCGATGAAAGTCCTTATTAAACCGTAGCGGATAAACAGGAGGAGTTCGAATATGGGGAAAGTACGTGTAGGAATAGTCGGCCTCGGTTTCGGGGCCGAGTTTGTACCGCTGTATCAAAAGCATCCCGATGCCGAGTGCGCGGCAATCTGTCAGCGGAATGAAAAAAGCCTGAATGAAATCGGAGACCAGTTCGGCGTAGAAAAGCGGTACACCGATTTCCAAAAACTGCTGGAGGACCCCGATATCGACGCGATTCATGTGGTAACCCCCATCGCCGAACATGCCCGGATGACCGTCGAGGCCCTGAACGCGGGGAAACACGCGGCCAGCACCGTTCCCATGGCAACAACCGTCGAAGACTGTTTGAAAATCGTAGAGGCCCGGCGGAAGTCCGGAAAAGTGTATATGATGATGGAAACCGCCGTGTACACCAGGGAATTCCTCTTTGTAAAAGAGATGTACGAACAGGGGAAGCTGGGGAAACTGCAGTTTCTCCGGGGTTCCCATCAGCAGAACATGGGGCTGCCGGGCTGGCCCGATTATTGGTACGGTTTTCCGCCGATGCACTATGCCACCCACGCCGTCAGTCCGCTGATGGCGCTCGCGGGGAAGCGGGCGGACTCCGTCGTATGCTTCGGTTCCGGGACGATAAAAGAGGAGTACATTAAAAAGTATCATTCTCCCTTTGCCATCGAAACCGCGTTGGTTGATCTCGCGGATTCGGACCTGGCCTTCGAGGCAACAAGGTCCCTGTTCGATACCATACGGCAGTACCGGGAAAGTTTCGATGTCTACGGAACGAAGCTGTCTTTCGAATGGGAACAGATAGCCGGGGAACATCCCGTGCTGTACTCCGGTTTCGAAGACGCCGAACGGGTCGAGGTCCCCGATTACGGACATCTGCTGCCGAAGGAAATTGCAAAATACACTATCCACGGCGTGTACGACGACGAGCACGAGCATACGTCGTTTATCCAGGGCGCCGGACACGGCGGGTCCCATCCTCATCTTGCCCACGAGTTTATCCGGGCAATTGTCGAGGACCGGGAATCCTTCGTGGATGCCGAAACCGCGGCCAACTGGACGATGACGGGAATCTGCGCCCATGACTCGGCGATGAAGGGCGGAGAACGGATAACGATACCAAAACCATAAGGATTTTATATGCCGAAAATTGCGATAATCGGGGCCGGAAGCATTGTCTTCTGCAGCACCTTAATGAACGATATGCTTGCGACGGAAGCCCTCGACGGGTCGGAATACGCTCTCATGGGGCCGACGGTATCGAAGTTGGAACGGATAAAAAGCTATTCCGACAAGATAATTGAAAAAAACGGGCTTCATTCGTCAACATTTGTAACCACCGACAGAAAGGAAGCGCTGCGGAACGCCGACTACGTTATAACCATGTTTCAAATCGGCGGTGTCGATGCCTTCAAAGCGGATTACGAAATTCCCCTCAAGTACCGGGTCGACCAGTGTATCGGCGATTCAATGGGGCCGGGCGGGGTGTTTCGGGGCTTGAGGACCGCGCCGGTGATGGGGGAAATGTTCGGGGAAATGGAGACCCTCTGCCCCGATGCCGTTATATTGAATTACGTAAACCCGATGGCTACGGTATGCCTCGGTATCGGGCGCATCAGTACGGTCCCCTTCGTAGGGCTCTGTCACGGCGTACAGACGACGATGGAGCTTATCGCGGGCTACATGGACCTGCCGAAAGAGGAAATAGACTATGTCTGCGCCGGTATCAACCACATGGGCTGGTTTTTAACGCTGGAACACCAGGGGCGGGACCTCTACCCTGAATTTCAGAAACTCTTTGAAAAACCGGAGTATTACGTAAACGAAAAGGTCCGCGGCGAGGTTCTGCGCCACTTCGGATATTTCATGACCGAAAGCACCGGCCATCTCTCTGAATACCTGCCCTGGTTTAGGAAAAACCGGCAGGCCATGGATTTGTACTGTAACGAACCTTCCTTCGGCGGAGAAAGCGGGGCCTACTACAAGTGGTGTGCCGAAATTGCAGGGAAGTATGAGGGCGTGGATTATCTGAAAGAAGAAACCGGCGTCCTCCGTCCCCGGAGCAGGGAATACTGTTCTTACATTATCGAGGCGAAGGAAACCGGCAGGCCCTTTAAACTGAACGGCAACGTCATGAACGACGGATACATTACCAATCTGCCCTTCGATGCCTGCGTAGAAGTACCCATGTATGTGGACAAAACGGGACTTCACCCGTTATTTGTCGGGGAACTCCCTCCGCAGCTTGCGGCCATGAACCAAAGCAACATTACCGTCCAGTCCTTAGCGGCGGATGCTGGTATCGACGGCGACCCGATGCTCGTGGAGGCCGCGATTTCACTCGATCCGCTTACATCCGCGGTGTGTACGCTGAAGGAAGTGAGGGACATGGTCATCGAAATGATGGAGGCACACAAAAAGTGGCTGCCCCAGTTCGAAGGGAAAACGCTGAAACCGCTGCCGGTCATCAGTATTCCGAAGGACGTGAAACCGGTTGATGTGCCCCTAGACCCGGCATTGGCCATAGCAAACAGATTCGGTAAGCTGGCCGAATAATAGAAATGATACACAACAGGGGCGTTATTACCGCCTCCACCTTCTGTACCATGTTTTTTGTCGGCGTCGGAACGGCGGTAATCGGCGCCGCTTCGAAAAATATCGGTCTGACGGCGCCGCAAATCGGGCTGATGATAACCCTTCAGAATGTCGGTTTTTTGTTTTCCGTGCTTATATGCGGCGCCTTAGCGGACACGGTACGAAAAACACTCCTCTTGAGCATTGCAAGTGTTGTCCTAGGTATTTCTTTTTCGTTGTTTTACCTGTGGCCCGGGTTCGGTGTCAATTTGGCAATTATGATTGTAATCGGTATCGGGATGGGGGCCTACGAAGGGGTTGCGGACACGCTCCTATTGGAAATACACACGAAGCGTGAAAATCTCTACATTTCAGTTAACCATTTCTTCGTTACCTTCGGGGAATTGATGATTACGGTATATCTTATATTTCTGCAGATGCGGTGGCGCCGGTCCATCCTGCAGGCGGGTATTGCCGTGGCTGTCCTTGCCGTATTGTTTGCATTGTCCCGGACAAAGCCGAGGGAACTGCGGATGAAGAAACTCTCGGACCGCTTCAGGCACATGAAGGAGCAGCGCGGAACCGGCGCCCTTTTTTTTCTTACCATTTCGGCGGTGGGAATGGAGCTCGGCATAATCGGCGTGCTTACTGCTTTTTTGATAGACTACCGCGGCTTCGATCTTATTAGTTCCAAACTCGGCCTTGTCGCGTTACTCGGCGGTGTCGCCGCCGGGAGGGCCGTTATCGGTTTTATCGCCAAAAAGGAACGCCTGCTGTCCTTTCTCACCGGCCTCTTTGTGCTGACGTTTTTACTTACCGGGGTCCTCTTTTTCGTTCCCCTCGGGACGGCGCCGCTGTTTCTCGTTTTGTTTCTCCTCGGCGTTACCCTGTCGGCTATCTTTCCCATCATTATTTCCATTACAGGCCTTCGGTATAAGCAAATTGCCGGAACGGTGTTGGGAATTGTAAAACTCGGCATCCCCGTCGGGGGCATCGTTATACCATTTTTTCTTTCCATAATTGCAAACTGGCAAAGTTTTCAGACCGCTCTTCTTCTCTTTCCCCTTTTCGGACTGGCAGGGTCCGTGGTAATTTTATTCCGGCGGAAACAGCTCCGTTGATGTTTGTTCCGCATATGTGGTAGCATGCCCGGGATGATAAAACACATACTAGTTATCGCGGTGCTTCTTGTCGTTGCCGGCGGGCTCTGTGCGGAGTATCGGGAATACCAAACCATCCGCTTCGACGGGGACGGTGTTATTTTAGGATATGCCGTTCACGATTACAGCACGGCGGGTTTGAAGCTTGAAAGCCGCTGGTATAACGCGGAGGGAGATTATGAGATGGTCACCTTCTACGAGTACAATGAACAGGGACGGCTTACAAAAGAGTCCCATTACGATAAGTCGGAGAGTATTCTCTTTTCCTACACTACTCATACCTACGACGGGGACGGGATGCTGCTAACCTCGAAGGACTTTAACGGCGAGGGCCGGCACATTTTATGGATCGATTATTCCGGAGCCGAAGGTCCGGAGGGTGTGCCCGAACAGGAACTTGGTTACGCTGCCGACGGCAGGCCGGTATTCCGCGTGGAGAACAAACTGGACGGCGAAGCGAGGAAATCGGAATCGACGGTGTATGAGCTTTCCGAATCGGGGGAAAGCCCCGGGTCCCGCGGAGTCTATACCTACAACGGTGCGGGGAATCTTGTCCGGACCGAAATATTTACTCCCGAGAACACCCTTATCTGGTATATGGAACACAAGTGGGAGAAGGTCGAATAGCTGAAATGCCCGGCCCGCGGCCTACTTCGTAAACCGCTTTTTCCCCTTGCTTCGGAGGTACTGTTTAAAAACATCCACCGACCGGTTACTGATCAGTTCCGGCGGCATGTCAATTTCTTTGAAAATTTTCGTTATCTTTCCAAACTCGCCCACGTCGGAAAAGATGTGCGCGTCGCTGCCGACTACGACGCGGACGCCGTATTTTTTACACAGCTTTGCAATGTGGATACAGTTTTTCAGGCTTCCCTTCCGGCTTATCCAAAGGGAGCTGTTGTTGATTTCTATCAGCGTGTTCGTCTCTTTCGCTTTTTTCAAGACCTTGTCGATTTCGATGGGAAACTCCGGATTGCCGGGATGGACAATTACATCGACGTATTTGTTTTCCATGACATGGATCAGTCCCTCGGTGTGGTCCGCTGCGTTTGTCGGCCCGAGACAGGGGGAATGATAACCCGCGAGAACGATGTCCAGTTCCGCTAAGCGTTCGTCCGGCAGGTCTAGTCCGCCGCTAAAGCTCGTAATGTTCGCCTCGACCCCTTTCAGTATTTCGACCCCGGCAATCCGTGCCGGATATACTTTCTGGTTCGCGATAAAATAAATATGGGAAGCCCCCGGCAGGGAAGGGCCGTGGTCCGTTATCGCGATCATTTTCAATTTTTTCTTTTTCGCGGCCTTTGCCAATTCTTGTACCGTGCTGTAGGCATGTCCGCTCCCGATGCTGTGGCAGTGACTGTCAATTTCGTATTTCATATAACTTGTTTATACCATAAAATAGCGTTTGCAGGATACCCGTGGATGCATTATAATAACAGGACAAAACTTTACAAAGAAGAGGAGTATGTATATGGCACACACCTATCCAAAACTGCACAATGCCGGCTGGCCCGGAATAGTAGGGAAAGGAGAAGGGTCCGAACCGATCCTGGATTTGGACACGATGATAGATCTTACAGCGTCCGCGGCCGTGAACGGTGTTAAGTATGACGGCATGGATATATTTCTAAGTCTTCCTCATGTAGACATCGATTCGAGTAACGACGATTTAAAAAAGCTTACGGATAAATTTCAGAGCAAGAACCTGAAAATAGGTTCCATGGTTGCCCCGGTCTGGCCTCCCGACGGCGGCCCGGCATTCGGCAGCAAAGAGGAGCGGTCGAAATTCTTGGAAAGCGTTAAAAAGGCCTGCGTTATCGGCGGCAAGCTGAAAGAGTTAGGGGTGCGGCAATACGGCTGCATCCGCATCGATACCGCCGGCAGTACCGAGGAGTGGTTCAAGGACCCGAAGGAGTATCAGAAACGGAATATCGAGACCTTTACGGAAGCCTGTAAAATTGCCGAGGACAACGGCGAGAAACTCGCGGCGGAAGGCGAGATCTGCTGGGGCGGTATGCACGGGTGGAAGCCCATGCTGGAAATTTTAGAAGCCGTCGGCAAGCCCGAAACACTCGGCTTTCAGGCGGATATGGCCCACACCCTTTTATACATGCTCGGCTA
>CAZSGZ010000051.1:5816-17718 GCA_964606455.1 uncultured Spirochaetales bacterium | reverse complement strand
CGGCAGGACTCTTGCCGACGGCAGCTATCTATTCTTTCCCTCACAATATCCTTCGTCGCATACCTCCTTCGACGTCCGGATAACGGCACAGCAGCAGACACTCCAACGCACACTGCGGCGGGAGGGCGAGAGGAACGTTACCATCGGCATTGAAACTTCCCGGTATGTTCCCAAACCGATCCCCTTAGACATTCTCTTTATTATGGACACCACCGGCTCCATGGGAGAGGAAATCGCCCGCCTCAAGACCACCATTGAGCTGATCCACCTCAACCTTACCAATCTCTCGGTAAAACCAAGGGTCCGTTTCGGCATGGTACTGTACAAGGACATCGGAGACGAGTACCGGACAAAAACCATTCCCCTGACGCCGGACCTGGATGAATTTCAGGCTTCCCTGGCTCTGGTGGAGGCCTCGGGAGGCGGCGACACCCCCGAAGACCTGCAGGCAGCCTTGGAAGAGAGCATCACGATGGTACAATGGGACGAGGAAGCGGTAAAGATGAGTTTTATCATTACCGACGCGCCGCCCCATCTCGATTACGGCCAGGATTATACCTACATTGACGCCGCGGAAGACGCTAAAAGCAGGGGAATAAAATTTTTCAGCGTCGGTACCGGCGGTCTGGATATCAACGGAGAATACATCCTTCGGCAGATCTCCCAGTACACTTCGGGGAAATACATATTTCTGACCTACGGCGAGACAGGGGAAAGCGAGGGAGGGACCGCCGGCAGCGTAAGCCATCACACCGGCAGTAACTTCCAGACCGACAAACTGGAGGCTATTATTATCCGCTTTGCCAAAGAGGAACTGAGTTACTTAACCGACGAACCTATCGAAGAGGGGGAGTCCTACTTTACGGCGCGGAAAATCGACACCGAAGAGCGGGAGGAGACACTGAACAAACTCTTCTCCATGGCCTTAGACCAGCTGATTGATTATGCCACCTTAAAAATCGACGAAGGCACCCCTACGGCGCTCATTCCCGTAATTGCAGCGGAGGAGCAGTTCACTATCGACGCGGAATACTTTACCGAACGGCTGCTGCAGCAGACCATCAGCCATTCCTCTTTCCGTGTCGTCGAGCGGCGGGACATTCAGAGTATTTTAGATGAGTTAAAGCTGCAGCTTTCGGGACTTACCGACAATACCCAGGCGGTGAAAGTCGGCGAACTGATGCATGCCGATTTACTTCTTACCGGTACACTATACCGGCGGGGGGAGGAATTCGAAGTGTTTATTAAACTGCTCCGGGTTGAATCGGGGGAGGTACTGTCCCTGACAAAAGCGAAAATAGACCGGGGCCTCGGGCTTTCAGCTCGATAAGGGCCCCTGCTCTTCATCCTCCGCCAAAAGCTTCAGTGTGTCCCTGCCGGGAACGGTATACACCGGACCCGGCCCGGCGTCTCCTTCACTCCGGTATGGACGGGATTCCGTTTCGTCGTAGCCTTCCCCTAAGGGGTTGTTGATGATGCCGTCCAGCAGCAGGAGGAGAAGATACACCGTATCGATAAGGGCGGCATTATCCGGCGGGATTCCGTTTCGCGTCAAAACGGTCCTTAGCCGGCGGGAAACAATGGTCTCCACCTCGAAGTAAAAGGGCTGCCTCGGATTCTTTACGCTGTCCGTCACTTCCCGTACAGGATCGACGTTGTCCTCCACCACGCCGGATAAAAGAAAGAGAAATGTCGATACCACACCCGGCAGCGGATCAACGGTCCCCTCCGCCGGCGGACGGGTGCCGGTCTCGGCATGAAACAGCAGGTAGGGAAGGAAATAGTGCTTGCTTACCCAGTTGAGCTCGGACATGAGTTTTTTACCGTAAGAAGACCCACGGAAGCGTATGTCCTGTTCAATATTTCTGCAGTACTCCTGCAGCATGGGAATATACTGTTTCCCCAGTACTTCTTCGATATAGCGATACCAGTTTCCCAGAATTTGTCCCAGCTCGAGCTGCAGCCCCACCGGGTTTTCATCATCATCCCGGATAATGCCGAAATCGATTTCCCGGAACCCCGGAAGCAGTTCCTGAATAATCAACATGAGCGTTATTACCCGCATTAAGGCGCTCCGCGGAGCAAGGAGCTCGGTACCCTTCGGATATGGAAGAAGGGGGGAAAAGTAGGCGTAAAAGTCAACGAATTCCCCGGGGTTTTTCCAGCCGCACCGCGGAAACAGGGCATCTATCAAATTACTCCCGTCGGCATAGAGCTCGGTACCGCCGTAGCGGGGAGAGAGCAGGAAAACGTTCACTCCGCCGTCTTTTTTTGTAGATAGAGCTTCATCCCGGTCCGCGGCCCCCGCGGCGTCCTCCGGCTGTTTCGGACACTCTTCTTTCGTAATGATTTGGTCCTCCCGGACCATCAGCGGAAGGGCGATATCATCGAGGCGGGAGGAAAACATCTCTTCATAGCCGATAAAATCGGTGTCGAAAACTTTCATAAGCAGTGGATAGAGGGTTTTTTTAATTCTCCCGAAAACAATCGGCAGTTCCGCTTTTGCAACGCTGTAGTAGGTTGTTATCCGCTGCTGTTTCCCGCCGGTAATTCCAAGTTTGACCAGTTCGGTATAAACACTGTACAGACCCCGAAGCAGGTCCACGGCGGCATCGGCGGAGGAGAGCCTGACGAAGGGAACATAGATGTTCCGCACCAGCGACCGGAGGGCTTTCATGTGTTTTCGCTTCGGGTGCTGCTTCAGCCGCAGAATATCCAGGCTGATCCCCTCGATGTTCCAGCGGGCCACGCAATGAAGAAGGTCCCCGTAGTATTTCCAAATTGCCGGCAGCACCTTCATGTACTCCGCAACGGCAAGCAGTGCACGCACCGCCGTTACCAGATTTTCAATGTTGGTATAGAATATCTCCTCTCCGTGGGTAATGAAAAAGGGATGTACATAGTCCCGCCCGGGAAAGAGGAAGCGCACGAGAGACAGCAAAGCGTTCCCGGTGGTTTTCAGCCGGTACGCGGAAGAAGCGCAGAGAAAATCGATTTTTACCCGCTGCAGGTACGGTACCTTCCGTTTTCGGCGGGCAGGAACCGGAATAAAACGCGGAGTTTCTTCCGGACCGGGTATACCGCCGCTGTCCGACGCGCTGCCGGAATCCGGCCAGTTTTCCGGTTTTTCAATCCCGATGTCGCCGCCGAGCATACGGGCATATTTTTCCGCGTCGGCCTTGCTTAAATCGCCTAAGCGGCGTCTGGTTGCCTGCAGTTCTCCGGGTTCATACCGTTCGGGATACTTCGCCTTCATTTTCCTCTTCCCGTCCTTCTGTCTTCAAAAACATTCTCGATCTTCAGCGGCCCTCCGCAGTAGGTACATGTTCTGCGGAAGGGAATTCCCCGCAGAGGTTTGCCCGACAGGCGGGGGACTTTCTCGTTAAAATGCTTTTCACAGGACGGGCATATATAACGGAAAATGACACCGTTTCGAAAGGACGAAACAGTCCTCCCGGGAAAATATTTCCCGATAATATAATGGGGAAAGCTTTTATCAAATAAACCCATAACAGGTATAAGTATATCCCCTTTTAGGCAAAATTTGTAGCCGTAGAGAGGAAACTAAACTATTGACGGTAAAAAGTCGATCATGGTAGTATACCGAAGAACAAGGAGACAATCCTTATGGCACAAAGCCTGGACATTGAGAGTGATGTTTTTGCAGAGACTTCTTGCAAGATTTACTGTGCCAACTGCAGTAAATGCAAGCTTGTACGGGTACCCGTTGGAAACAACGAATATCAGCTGCGCGTCCGATGTGACGCCGGCATGTGGAAAAAGAAACTGGGGGAAGAGAAGATATATAAATATTTCACCGTTGCAAGAAGAGCGGTAGACCATTGCCCCGCATACGAACCAATGGGGGAACCGAGAGAATTTTTACGGGAACTGAAAAAAACACTTCCCATAAAGGATGAGATTTATTCTACATGAAACGACATTTAGTATTCCTTTTTCTGCTCCCGCTGGCAGCGGTTATCGGATGTAAATCCGGTCCGCGGGAAATCGAAACAAACCTAACGCCGCCGGAATATTTTCAACGTGCTCAGCAGGCGGTAATTGAGCGGTCCGACTACGATACCGCCCTTGCCTACTACAACACCGTTTTAGAACAGTTTCCAAACGACCGTCAAAACGGCGTTATCGCGCGGTATGAAATAGCATTTATCCACTACAAGCAAGAAAATTACGAAGAAGCCCGGGAGGGTTTTGAAGAGATCCTCTCTCTTTACCAAAACGATCAAACAGCAGACCTTCCCCCCTGGCCGCCTGTTCTGGCCGAAAAACTGCTCGAGAAAATGAACGGTTCTACTGAGGCAGAATAATTGTGTGCAGCTCCACGTCCCAGTCTTCCGCGTCCTTGTAAACCATCTCTTTCGTCACTTTGCCCCTCGGCCGCGGATGGGCCGGAGCGTCTCCGATAAGAATGATCTGCCTCGTATCGGCCATCCAGGGGAACTCGTTGATGCCCATATACAGCGCTTCGTAAACGGCTTCGGGAATGTCACGGCCGCCGCGGACGCGGATGCCGTTCAAGGCTTCCTGCAGCCCCGCCAGTCCGGTACGGAAGGGTGTCGTTTTCGTTAAATACTGCTCCATATAGTCCCGGTACAGGACAAGGCCCACCCTGAGGCTTTCGAAGCGGGCCGTATGTTCCCGGAGGACCCGTACCAGATTGTCACGGAGATAGGGGATATCATCCTCCATGCTGCGCGTGGTGTCTAAAGCTAAAACGAGGTCGAGGCTGTCTCCGCCGGCGGCGCCGATAATCGTTTCAATTTCTTTTATCATTTCATCGTAGCCTTTGGAAAGAGTGGAAGTCCCCCGCCCCTCTTTGGCAATTTCCGTAAAGTTTTCAACCGTATCGGCCATGTAGTTGTCCTCCGGGGGGCCTTCCATGGGTTTCTGGACGACCCGCAGCACGAAAGGATTATCGGTAAACCCGCCGGTATAATCGGCATACGGTTTGCCGAAGGCGCGGATATTCAGCCACGTACCGTCGAGGACCTGGATTTCGCCCTCCCGGGACCAGGGATAACCGTATGTTACCACGTAGGGAACAAAAATTGTAAATGCCTCGCCGAAAACAATGTCCTCCTCCGGTGTCGAGTCGATCAGCGAAAAGAGATCGTTTCCGGGTTCAATGAATTCACCGTCTAACAGCCTCCGTTCATCCCCGTTCTCGGGATGATATTCGGGGTTCCGGAGGGCATAGGAGTGGACCCGCTTCTCAGGATCGGCGGTAGATTCCGTTAGGAGTACCGAAGCAATATCGGGTTTCTTCCTGATAATCAATTCATACCCGCCGTCGAGGCTCTGTTCCATACGAAGATCATCCGGTCCGATGGTTAAATCCGCCGAGGCGCGGAAGCCAATTGAAATCAGCAGCAGGAAAACTATACTTATATACCTTTTCATCATTCTTTCTTTAACTATCGGAGGAATTCAGCCTGGAATTTACAAAAAATCACTGCAGCGGAAGGACCGCCGGAAAGGGGGGGATGCTCCGGTCCCGGGTAATGCCCCGAAAGTACTGGAACCGGCTGAAAAATGTATCGATAAAAAGGCAGGTATCGTCTCTCACTTCCCGAAAGAGAAAAAAAACCGTCCAGCCCTGCTCCTCCGCGGGAAAAATAAAAAGCACACGCTCCTCCGCGTCCTCCTCCGGAAGGATGAACCCCGCCGAAGCGGGGCAGTTGAAGGCTTCCCACTGCTGCCGGCGGGAAATTGCGGTTTCAGTATAATACACCGTTATTTCGGTCCCCCGGAACCGGTACACACCGTAAAAACCGGGAATGGCATTCGGAAGAAAAAAGGGAAGACCTTTTCTATATATGGGGCCCCGCTGCAGTATCGACACCTCGTTCTCCGGCCCGCCGCTTTGCTGTGCCGCCGGAGATACCGGTACGCCGAGAAACAGAACGGCGAGAAGGACCGGAACGTATTTCGGTTTTCTACTCAACAGTAACGCTTTTTGCCAGGTTGCGCGGCTGGTCCACATCCCGGTTGAGTTCCAAAGCACAGTAAAACGCGAACATCTGCAGCGGAACTACCATTAAAAAGGGATACATCATCTCGTCGGCCTTCGGAACGAAAAATACATGGTCGGCGATATCGGCGATTTCGTCGTCTCCCTCCACTGCTAAGGCAATGACCTTTCCGTTTCTCGCTTTTACTTCTTTCAGGTTGGACAGTACCTTGTCCCGGAGTTCATCATCGGGAACGAGAAACATACTCGGCGTTTCGTCATTTATCAGCGCTATCGGCCCATGCTTGATTTCCGCGGCACTGTACCCCTCCGCGTGAATATAGGCAATCTCCTTTAATTTCAATGCGCCTTCCAAGGCTATGGGATAATTAATTCCCCGCCCGAGAAAGAGAAAGTTTTCAGCCTTCGAATAAATCTTTGCCAGGTCACGGAGCTGGTCTTTGCGCTCGAGGAGCGCCGCGATTTGATCTGGAAGTTTCTGCAGACTGCGGACCATGCGGAGGCCGTCGCTGTAGGACATGTTCCGCATCCTCGCCATGATAAGGGTAAAAACATAGAGGACCGTCAGCTGGGAGGTAAACGCCTTCGTGGAAGCCACGGCAATTTCCGGTCCGGAATGAATATATACCCCGCCGTCCGACTCCCTCGCTATCGTTGAACCGACGACATTGACAATACCTAAAACCGTCGCCCCTTTCCGCTGCAGCTCCCGCATGGCAAAAAGGGTGTCCGCCGTTTCACCGGACTGCGATACGGCAAAATAGAGGGAATTGCGCTCGACTATCGGGTTTTTATACCGCACCTCCGACGAAAGCTCGACGGTACAGGGGATCCTGGCCAGGTTCTCCATCAGGTACGCGCCCACCAAACCGGCATAGCTCGATGTTCCCGCGGCAAGGATCTTTACCCGTTCAACATTCAGCAGCTCCTTGCTGGTAAGGTTCAGCCCGCCTAAGTGCCCGGTGGCAAGTTCCACGTCCAGCCGCCCCCGCATCGCACGCTGCACCGATTCGGACTGCTCGTGGATTTCCTTTTCCATAAAATGGGAATATCCGCTTTTCTCGATCTCCTCCAGCTCCCAGCCGATTAACTCGACATTTTTACTCTTTACATTCTCCCGTAAATCACTAATTTCAAAACTGTCCCGGGTAATGGTCACAATTTCCCCGTCTTCCAGGTAAATTGCCTGTTTTGTGTAGGCAAGCATGGCGGTTACGTCCGAAGCGAGGAACATCTCGTCATCTCCAATACCAAGGACCAGCGGACTTCCGTTCCGTGCCCCAACAATTTTACCGGGATCATCGACATGGATACACGCGATGCCGTAGGTCCCTTTCAGCAGTACCACGGACTCCCGTACCGCCTTTTCCAGACAGCCCGTATAATTAGAGGCGATTAAACTCGCGATTATTTCACTGTCCGTTTCCGTAACAAAGGTGAACCCCTCTTGTTCGAGTTTTTCCTTTAAGGTGGTGTAGTTCTCGATAATTCCGTTATGGACAATGGCAATTTTATTCGCTCCGTCGGTATGCGGATGGGCATTGATATCGTTCACCTCGCCGTGGGTCGCCCAGCGCGTATGCCCGATTCCGTACAGTCCGGGAAGGTCCGGAGGGACTATCGACCGAAGGTTTTTGATTTTTCCCTTTTTCTTGATTACTTCCAGCCCGTTGTTTGTAATAACCGCGATTCCCGCACTGTCATATCCCCGATACTCGAGCCGCTTCAACCCTTCAATCAATATTCCCGCAGCCTGCCGTTCCCCGATGTAGCCAACAATTCCGCACATATGTTTCCCCGCTTTACCATTTTTTTATTATGTAATATATCACACTTTCTAATTTCCCGCAGTTTTTGAAAGCTTGTCGTAATCGACTAAGAAAATTGTATTCCCATCCACCCGGATAACCCGTTCATCATCAAATTCCTTGATATATTCCATGACCTTTTCAATTGGAATTTCGAGGCTCATGGAAACTTCCCGGGCAATTTTCGTTTTGTCCAGCGAGGCCGATAAAAGACCCGCTTCGGTAAAGGCATAACGCAGGTGGAGGGCCACCAGCCCCCGTTCATCCTTCTGCTTGAGATACTGGATCTGCTGGTTCGCCTGCTGCAGCCGTCTGCTCAGTTTATCGATAATATTCAACGCTATTTTTGCATTTTTTTCAATCATCCCCAGAAAGCCCTGCCGGTCAAACTCCAGAAGCCGAACGGTATCGGCGGCGATTGCCGTTGCACTTCGTTTTGTCCTGCTTACCAGGGCCATTTCGCCGAAAAATTCCCCCTTCGGCAGTACCGCTAGGGTGTACTCCTTACCGCTTATTTTCTTGGTAATCCGGACCGTTCCTTCTTCGATAATATACATCCGGTCCCCTTCCTCACCTTCGTGAAAAATCACCTTTCCTTCGTCAATTGTTTTCCCGTATTTTGAAAATAACGCGTTGTCAGCCATACAAACTCCTTATTCTGTAAATTTCGGCAAAAAATTCCAAAAAAATGAAAAAACCTTGAATCAGCATTTGCATTTTCCCTGTTACTACTAACAGGAGGACATTATGAAATCTATACAAAGTACCATTTTTCCGCTTCTTGTAATACTCACAACGGGCTGTCTGCCCATTTCCGACCGCAGGGAAATAACGGAAGCAGACCTGCATCCGCCGCAGCTGCTGTCATTTTCCGTCCCGGGAAACACAACGGTAGAGATGGAGTTCAGCAAGCCCGCCGCCCTTATCGAGGGTACGCTGCAGATCGTCCCCGGCCTCGCGGTGGCCTCGGTCGACTCCGCCGAAAACAAGGTCATTATCACCTTTGCCGAACCGCAGCAGCTCGGTACGGAATATACTCTTGCAATTTCCGTGGAAGACGACAGGGGCAACAGCATAGAAATCACCCGGATTTGGTAGAGCTTTTTGCCTTCAGCTCCGGAAACACGGCGGGGGTTACCTTTTATGAGGGGACAAAGACAAACTGGGAGCACAAACTGGTACTCCCCCCCCTGGAAGTGGAAGAGGGAACATATATCCTTATTCACTGTAAACCCGAAGGAATCCCGGAGGAGATTGACGAAACCGAATCTGCCGATGAGTCGGGAGGGATAGACACCTCCCCGGATGCCTACGATTTCTGGATACCCGGAGGTACCGGTCTGTCGGGCAACAACGGCGTTTTAACCCTGTATACCAGTCCTCAGGGAGAACTTATCGACGGGGTCCTGTACAGCAACCGAACTTCGGCGTCGGATGAGAAATACCGGGGTTTCGGGATGCGGAAGGTGATGGAACGGGCCGATGAACTGGCGGAGGCCGGGGGCTGGGAATACACGGGAGAGCTGATTGCTCCGGAGGATGCCGTTGATCCCGAGGACAGCACCGCAACCAGGTCGATGTGCAGGAGCAGCGGTTCTACGGACACCGACTCGAAAGAAGACTGGCACATTGTCCCGACAAGCACCTACACGTTCGGAAGAGTAAACAGCGACGAAGTATACGTCCCCTGACAGCCGCGGCGGACCTTTTTAGAGATGGTCCAGAAAAAGCGCCTCGATATCTTTTTTCGAGCCGGCACCGATCTTCTGGTCCACGACTTCTCCGTTTTTAAACAGGAGCAGAGTGGGAATACTTACCACATTGTATTGTGCCGCTATGTCCGCGCCCTGATCGACGTTAAATTTAGCGACTTTTAATTTCCCCTGATAGTCATCGGAAATTTCTTCTAAAATCGGCGCAACCATTTTGCATGGCACGCACCAGTCGGCCCAAAAATCGACTAATACGGGAATGTCGGACTCGAGAACTTCATTTTTAAATGTGTTTTCAGTAATTGTTACTTCCGCGCCCATTGTAAAACTCCTCTAAGTCTGCCGGTTTTAGATCGCGCAGACGGAAATCTGTAAGTACACTATGCAGAAAAATCAAAACATTTTCCACCCTTTTTTGCATTTCTTCCTCCAATTCTCCCATTTTTAGTCCCGCTTCGCAGACCTTCACCGCCCGGTGCAGAAAAAAAGCGGCGGCGAGGATACAGTTTTTTTGCTCCTTTTCCACCGCGTACCAGTCCGGATCGGGCGCGTCTACCAGCAGACAGTACCGATGCAGCGCCGCGGGGACCGTATTCCGGAGGGGAACACACAGGTTCGCCTCTTCGGCCTCGAGCCGTGTCCTTGTCCCGTATCCCACGACAGCTTTTATCTCCCGCATCAGCTTTAGAATATCGGTCCAGTATTCCGCGTCAAAAGCTTTCAGCATCCCGAAGAGCTTGCGAATTTCAAAGGAAGCGTTAGCCGGCAGTTCGAGGTCGGGATATTTTTCGATCTGCTTCCGGTGCTGTTCCATAATCCTGTCGGCAAAATCGGGCCCTTTTTTCTTCTTTCGGGGGGCCGTCTTTTGCAGCAGCCGCTGTTCTTCACGCTGAATAAGCTCCTTCAGGGCGGAGATTTCAGCGTGCAGAAAGGAGGAGATGTCGGCGTTTATCCTCCGGACCTGTGCATACCGGAATTCGAAATCCTCCTTTACCGAAGGAGGTTTCATGTAGCGGATAATATAGTCGTTATACCGGTCCCTGACTTTCCGCACCGCCCGGTCGATTTCCTCTGCCGTTAGTTTCTTTTTTTTGCCCACTTTCTCGTTCTTTTCCCCGGACCCCGCGGCCGCCTGTTACCAGACGGCGGATGCTGTCGCGGACTTCCGTATACAGTACAGTATCTCCGGAATCCGCGAATTTTTCAATAATGCCGACAATCATCGATCCCATAATGAGGGCATGGACATGGGGTGACAGCATGGTCATCTGCTCCCTCGTCCTGATTCCAAAACCGGCGCAGATTTTCGCGCCCGTACAGCCAAGACGCCGGACAAACTGCAGCTCCCGCTTTCCCAATTTTGTCTTGTTCCCGGTAACACCCGCGCGCAGCGCGGCGTAAATAAACTCGGGGTCCTCCCCGGCCACCCGGCGCAGCCGTTCATCGCTTATGGACGGAGCAACCACCGGTACGACGGCAAGCCCTGCTTCCCGTCCGAAGCGGTACAGTTCCTCGTCATAACCCGGGGTAAGATCGGGAACGATAAGCCCGAAGGCGCCGGTGTCCCTCGCCTGTTTGACGAAAGTCCGCACCCCGCCGGAATATACAAGCCCGGCGTAACTCATAATAAAAACCGGTATACCGTGCCGTAAGACGGTTTCCCGTACAAAAGAAAAGCCCTTTGTTTTGGTAAACCCCGCCTGCAGCGCCGCGGAACAGGCCCGCTGAATAACCGGCCCGTCCGCGGAGGGATCGCTGTAGGGAAACTGTATTTCCAGGTAGGAGGCGCCTCCGTCGACAATGGCGGCGGCAATGGTATCCGCCCGCCGGAAATCGGGATATCCCGCTACCATATGCGCCATGAGGCTGATCCGTTCCGGGCTGCTGTTATGTTTCATTGCGTTTTCCATAACTGTCAGCCTCGTCCCGTAAAAACCGCGCCCAGGGGCCGGGCGCCAATGCCCCCGCGGTAATAAACAGGTCCTTGTCCCCTCTGCCGGACATATTGACGACAACGGCCTTGTCCGCGGCAAGTTCGGGAGCAAGACGGACGGCGGCGGCCCCGGCGTGGGCCGATTCCAGGGCGAACATAATACCCTCCTGCCGGGCAAAAAACGCCACGGCGGACAAGGCCTCTTCGTCGGTGGCCGTGGTAAACTCGATCCTTCCGGTTTCCCCGCAGAGAGCCAGCTGCGGTCCGATCCCCGGATAATCCAGCCCCGCGCTAATGCTGTGGGTCTTTCCCACCTGACCGTCTTCGTCTAAAAGAAACTTGCTCTTGTATCCGTGAACAATGCCGGTAACACCCGCGCCGGACATTCGTGCCGCGTGGTCGCCCCTGCCGGACCCCCTGCCCCCGGCTTCCACTCCGATCAGCCTCGGCCCGGCAT
>CAZSGZ010000051.1:0-5806 GCA_964606455.1 uncultured Spirochaetales bacterium | reverse complement strand
TATCTTTCTCTCCGGCGGTTTCCAAAAAGGGATAGAAAAAGCCGATAGCATTAGACCCTCCGCCGACACAGGCTATCATCGCCTCGGCACGCACGCCCGCCGCCTGAAGCTGTTCCGCCGTTTCCTTCCCGACAACAGACTGAAACTCCCGGACCATGGCCGGATAGGGCGCGGGGCCGAGGGCGGACCCGATTAAATAATGCGTTGCGGAGTAGCTTTCAGCCCAGTCCCGGAGAGCATCGTTAATGGCGTCTTTCAGCGTTGCCGATCCGGAATCCACCGGCACCACTTCCGCGCCGTACTGCTCCATCCAGAATACGTTCGGCCGCTGCCGCCGCATGTCCACCGTACCCATATACACCGTACACTCGAGGCCGAGCTTCGCGCACACCGCGGCGGCGGCGACGCCGTGCTGCCCCGCACCGGTTTCGGCAATAATCCGGGTCTTTCCCATCCGTTTTGCCAGCAGAGCCTGACCAAGGGCATTGTTGATTTTATGCGCCCCGGTGTTCGCCAGCCCTTCGAGTTTGATATAGATCCGGGCACCGCGCAGTGTCCGGGTTGCATTTTCCGCGTACAGCAGCGGTGTCGGACGGCCGACATACTCTTTTCCGTACCGCTCATACTCTTCCCGAAATCCCGGATCGCTGATCGCGGCCCGGAAAGCCTCCGATAACTCTTGAATCGGCGACCGGAGGATTTCGGCAACATAACTTCCCCCGTACTCGCCGAAATAGTCACTGTATTCCATGTTCAATCTCCTGAAAAAACTTTTTTACTTTACCATAGTCTTTCTTCCCCGGGCGCTCCTCCAGCAGGCTCGATGCATCGACAAGTTCCGGTGAATACTCCCGGACGGTACGGCGTATGCTGTCGGGGCCCAGGCCTCCCGCGAGCCAAAGCTTTTCCTTCGGCAGCAGTGCCGCCAGTTTTCCGTCTATCCGTTTCCCGGTCCCGCCGGGCAGCCGGGAAGAAAAGGCATCGAAAAGCACCCGGGGGCAGCGATATTTCTCCGCTGCCTCAATGTCCCCCTTGCCGCGGACCCGGATTGCCTTGTAATACGGATAGGCGGACGAAAAACAGACTTCCGGAGGCTCATTACCGTGAAATTGTACCGCGTCAATGTCTCCTTTCTCGAGCATCCCGTGAATATCCGCCGCGAGGGGTCCGGGCAAACCGCCGGGGCCGCCTGTTACAACGCCGACCTTCAGCACACGCAGGTGCCGGAGTTTTCCCGGCAGCGCCGTTTCCGCCCTCCGGGGCGAATCGGCAAACACGAAACCGAGCACATCCGCGCCGAAGGCCGCCGCGGCTTCGGCGTCTTCGGTATTCGTAATCCCGCAGATCTTTACCAGCGGCCTCTTCCCCTTCCGGGCGGCAATCTCGGGCCAAAACCGGACAATCCGCCCCGTAGATTCCGTAACCGCCCGGACCAGCCCGGGGACAAGGCCGGGGTCCTGTACAACACCTTCTCCTACAAGTAGACCGGAAAATCCCGCGTCCAGGACGGTAACGGCCTCTTCTTCCGAACGGACACCCGATTCAAATACCAGTTCCCCGGACCAATCGACATATGCCGACGTTTCCATCGGCCGGAGCGGGTCCACCCGGAACGTCCGCAGGTCCCGGGAGTTGATCCCCACATACCCGGGCGTGAACGGACGCACCTTATCTACGTCCTCCCTGCAGTGCACTTCAACCAGACATTCCATCCCCAAGTCCCGGGCGGTCCCGTACATCCGATACAGTTTCCCGGCTTCGAGCATTCCCGCTATCAGCAGCACGGCGTCGGCGCCCGCACGGTATGAAACTTCAATGTCCTCCTCATCTAAGAGAAAATCTTTCCGAAGCACCGCGATGTCCGGAAACTCCTCTTTTACCCGAATAAGGTCAGCCAGGCTCCCGCCGAAATAGTCCTCCTCCGTCAATACCGAAACCGTCTTTACGCCGGCGGCGGCGTAGACCTCCGCCCGTGCCCGGGCGTCCAGGCCCGGGGCAATGTCCCCCTTCGACGGGGACCGCCGCTTGATCTCGCAGATAAGAAAAGGCGCTCTGCCAAAGGGCACGAGGGGTGCCTTCCGTGAAGCAGGCAGCGGAACGCCGAGAGAGTGCCCCTCCTCGGTTACGCGCCGTTTTCTGTGTGCCGCTATTTCATCCCGAATGCTCATACACCCCTATTCCTCCAGCTCCCCGCTTACCCGCCGGATTTCTTCAAATTTCGCGAGCACCTTCCCTTCCCGGAAGGCGTCCGCGGCGGCGGCATAGCCGTCCCGTATCGATTCCGCCAGCCCGTACACATACAGGGCGGCACCGGCATTAAGGGCGACGGCCTGCAGAAGACCCCGGGGACCCTGCCCCCGCATCAGGCACAGGGCCGTTTCCGCGTTTTCACGGGCGGAACCGCCGGCGACATCAGCCGCCGTATAGCCGGTAATTCCCGCCTCGGCGGGGTGAAACACCGAATCGGTTATGTTTCCGTTTTCATCGGCAAAAACCAGCCGGGTCGGTGCATTGATTGAAATTTCGTCCATCCCGTCTCTGCCGTGGACAACCAGGACCCGCCGAAGGCCCAGCAGTTTTGCCGCTTCGGCAACCGCCAGGCAATGGTCTTCGGAAAATACACCGATAAGCTGATATTCCGCTCCGGCCGGATTGACTAAGGGACCGAGAAGGTTCATAAGCGTTTTTATGCCCAAATCTCTCCGTGCTTCCGCGGCAAAACGCATCGCCCCGTGAAACATCGGAGCAAAAAGGAACCCGAATCCGGCGGCCTCGATACAACGCGCGGTTTTTTCCGGCGGCAGATCCACCGCTATTCCCAAGGCACGGTAAAAATCGGCGCTTCCGCTGACGGAGCTGACGGCCCTGTTGCCGTGTTTCGCCACCACCGCTCCGCAGGCCGAAGCGGCAATGGCGGCCATGGACGAAATATTGAAGGTGCCGAGACCGTCCCCTCCGGTCCCGCAGGTATCCAGCAGGGGTTTCGAAACCTTCACCGACAGCCGTTTCCGCTGCAGAACGCCCGCGCAGCCGGCTATTTCCTCCGCGGTAATCCCTTTTCCGTTAAAAGCGGTAAGATACCCGGCAACCTGGGCCGGGGTCAAATTGCCCTCGGTAAGCTCCTCCATAAACTCGCCCGCCTCCCCCGGGGACAGGTCTTCTCCTTTCATAATCTTTTCCAGGTTTGCACCGAAGGCAAATGCCCGCCGCTTGTAGACCAGGAAATTTTTCAACAGCCGCATTCCATATTCCGAAGCCATCGATTCGGGATGAAACTGGACACCCTCCACCGGATAGTTCCGGTGGCGTATTCCCATAATCTCCCGGTCTTCACTCGTGGCGGTAACTTCAATATCTTCCGGCAGGGTGCCCTGTTTAATAACCAGGGAATGGTAGCGGGTAAACACTCCGGGAGAAGGAATGGAGCGGAACACTCCCTGTCCGTCGTGAAAGACCTTTCCCGCCTTTCCGTGCACAATTTGCTTTGCCTGAACAATTTCAGCTCCGAAGGCATACCCGATGGCCTGGTGGCCGAGACAGATCCCGAGAATCGGAATAGACGCGGCATACCGTTTGACTATTTCAACCGACATCCCTGCCTCCTCCGGCCGTCCCGGGCCGGGAGAAATAATAATTCCCCGGGGAGACATCCTGTCGATGTCGTCGAAAGTAAAGGCGTCGCTCCGGAGGACCTCCACGGCCTCATCGGTCAGCTCGAGAAGGTACTGATAAATATTATAGGTAAAGGAATCGTAATTATCGATCAATACATACATTTTAGACCTCCACCCCTATGGCAGCACCGAGGGCCCGCAATTTTTCACCCGTTTCTTCCAGTTCACGCCGCGGTTCGGAATCATATACAATGCCCGCGCCTGCCTGCAGATAGATAATTCCGTCTTTTTTACAGGCGCTGCGGATGGTAATGCAGGTATCCAGATTTCCCTCCGGTTCCATATATCCTACCAGCCCGGCGTAAAAACTCCGGGGGAACCGTTCCAGTCCGTCGATGGTTTCAACCGCCCGGATTTTCGGTGCACCGGATACCGTCCCCGCGGGAAAGGACGCGCGGACAACATCGGCCCCGCTTTTCCCGTCCCCTACCGTACCTTCCGCCTGAGATACAATATGCATGACATGGGAATAGTGCTCAATCCCCATAAACTCGGTCATCCGGACCGTTCCGGGTGAACACACCCTGCCCAGGTCGTTCCGGGCCAGATCGACAAGCATCAGGTGCTCGGCACGCTCCTTTTCATCTTCCAAAAGCTCTTTCTCCAGGACCGCGTCCTCTTCCGGGTCTGCTCCCCGCCGGCGGGTCCCGGCAATCGGGCGGATAACCGCCTTTCCGTCCTTCACTTTGACGTGGACCTCCGGCGACGCGCCGAATAACTGAAAGGAGGTAAAATCGATGTAGAAGAGATAGGGCGAAGGATTTACCGACCGCAGATTTTTGTAGGCGTCCAAGGGCGGGAGGTCCGTTTTCACGCGAATCCGCCTTGACAGCACCCCCTGCAGCAGATTGCCTTGTATAATTTCCTCCCGGACCATTTCGACACCATGTAAAAACGCTTCCTCCTCCCCAGCCGCGTGAAGTATTTCCGCGGGATAGTTCCGCTCCTGCCGTGCGAGATAATTAAAATCGAGATCGTTAATGCGCCGCTCCGTTTCCTCGATTGCGGCTTTCAGGTCGATTTCGTGTTCGTCGTAATTAAGCCCGATAATATAGAGGATATCGGTGTAGTGGTCGAAGATGATAAACACATGACCAAACAGAAAAACCCCTAAAGGCAGGCCAAGCTCGTCTTCACGGCCCCGGATTCGAATGGTATCGCAAAGCGAAGCAAACTCGTAGGAAAGATAGCCGATCCCCCCTGCCGGCAGAGGCAGGTCTAGATGGAGGGGGTGATGCTGTCCCGCGAAATACTGCAGCCGGTCGAGGATGTCGCTCCCTTCCCGGGACAGTTCCCGTTCTTTTCCGCCGATGCCGAGGAAAACACCGGCCCCCCGCTGATATACCTGAAACGCCTCCCGGACTAGAAGAATGGAATAGCGCTCCCGTCCTTTATGAAAGGATGATGATTCCAGGATGACCCGGGCGTTCAATTTCCGGGCAAGTCCGTAGGGGGTGAACCGCTCTCCGTGTACCGCTTTAATAACTCCGTCATTCCGCATAGGCAACTCTCTTTTCGTGCATATTCTAAACCAGGTGTTTCTATATATAGAAACACCTGGTGAGAGATTACCTATTTCAAACCAGTTTGTCAAGAGCGCATTTCACTGTTTACACAAGGGCCTCCTCTTTTTCCTCCGGGTTCTTCGCATCTTCATGCAGTTCCAGTTCTTTTTCAATCATCTCGCTGTTTTCGCTGTCCGCCTTTCCTTTAAAGTCGGGCTTGAACTCCACATGTTCGGCGACAATTTTAATCCTCGACCGGGGATTTCCTTCCCGGTCGTTCCAACGGTCCTGTTTCAGCCGTCCGACGACCCGGACCCCGCGCCCTTTCGACAGATACTCCGCGCAGGTGGTCGCGAGCTTTGCCCAAACCTCCACATCGAAAAAGGAGACTTCGTTCTGCGGTTCGTCATCCTGTTTGTAGTACCGGTTCGATGCTAAGCTGAACATGCAGACAGCCGTCCCCTTCGGTGTTTCCGACAGTTTCGGGTCTTTGGTGAGATTTCCTTCAATCAAAATCGAATTTAAGTTGTTCATAAATTCCTCCGTATTGTTTTTGAGGCCTCATATAGGCATACGGGGAAAACTCAAATGCTGATTCAAAATTTCGGGGAAAAAAGCTACTTTTTT
>CAZSGZ010000050.1:0-17946 GCA_964606455.1 uncultured Spirochaetales bacterium | reverse complement strand
CTCCGCTGATTCCCACCGCGTGCAGGCTTCCGCCGAAAATAACGGCATCGTAGTTACGCAGCTTCTCGGCAGCTGTCAATTTCCCGCGGGCCTCCTTCAGCGGGAACAGTTCCGCGTCAAGCTCTTCCGCGATCCACTCCGCGTATTTTTTTGTATAACCGGATTGTGATTTGTAGAATACTGCTGTTTTCATTGTAATTCTCCCGAATTATGTATGTTCGATCGGCATCCGCATGGGAACGAACTTTATTCCGTCGGCTTCCTGTAGTCCAGCGGTTTTCCGGAAGCCGAGGGCAGCATAGATCGGCACGGAGAATGGCGAAGCGTTTACCTCCATATAAGCCGCGGTCCCCTCGAGCTGCGCCAGCGCCGCCTCAAAAAGACGGCGTCCGATTCCTTTTCCCTGATACGCCCCGTCCACAAAGAAAAGACAGATGTGAAACTCGTCCCGCACTTCTATCATCCCCACAGTACGTTCACCGAGCTCGGCAGTCAGTACCAGATTCCCGTCCTTCAACCGCTTCCGTATACTTTCAGGGCCGATGAAATCGGAAAACACGGCGTTCCCCTTTTCCGAATAATCACAGCCTACATACGTATCAAACACGGTCTGAATGAAGGCACTGAGTTGTTCCGCCCGCCCGGGATCCGCAGGCAGGATTGTTACATCTTTCATTCCAGCACCTTCGACAGGAACAGTGTTTTCCCCTCGCTTTCATCAAGAACGGCGCTCCCGAAGCCTGAACGTCCGTACAAGCGGATAGCCCTTCCGTTTTTTTCCTGTACCTCCAGGGTTATTTTCCTGCATCCCAATTCCACAGCTTTTTCTTCTACCGCCTGTAAAAGGCGCGAACCGATTCCCATGCCACGGTATTCTTTCAAAACGGTGAAATCATGGATGTTGATGACCGGCCGGGCGTAAAAGGTGGAGAAGCCGAGAAAGCAAACTGCCATTCCAATATACATACCCTTCGTTTCAACGAGGAACACACGGGCAGTGGAAATTTTCCGCATTTCCGGAATCAGTTCGGCGAGGACAGTCTCGGGAAGCGGTTTGTTGTATCCCTGCAGTTCGAGGGCATAGGTATTGAGCAGGTGGAGAATCGCAGCCTGATGTGTGCTGTTGTCAAGATCGGCAGTTACAATATTTACATTCATCTGTATTGTCCTCCTCCCGGCTACTCCACTGCATCCGCAACCTTATGCATCGTATTCGTACATATCAGTACCATGTCCGCCCCGGCTTTTTCAACCCGCCGCAAGCCTGCTCCCTTGATTTTTTTTTCGGCATTTGGTACAAGTATCTCTTACGGGTGTTTCTTTGCATAGAAACACTCAATATTACAAGGAGGACACATATGAAGACGAAAAAATTGCTCATTCTGTTTATCACGATCATGCTTGCCGTTGGAATCGCGGGGATTGCGGCGGCCGGCGGCAAACAGGAGGAGAGCGAAACGAAAAAGGCAGCGTCGGAGGAAGCGGCGGAAACGGAAAGCGCCGAACGGGAAACAATCGTTATCGGTATATCGAAGTTTGTACAGCACCCGGCGTTAGACGCGGTGGAACAGGGCATTATGGACGAACTTGCGGAACTCGGCCGGGACAATATTACGTACGACCTGCAGAACGCGAATGCCGACGCGAACACTTCCGCCCAAATTGCCACAAAGTTTAAAAGCAGCGGCGTCGATTTGGCCGTGGGCATCGCCACGCCAACCGCCCAGGCCCTGGTAAAGTCGATTAACAGCATCCCGGTTATCTATTCCGCCGTAACAGACCCGGTAAGCGCGGGCCTGGTGGGGTCCTACGACAAGGGAGAGGAAAATGTTACCGGATACTCCGACATGACCCCGGTGCAGGCACAGCTCGAGCTGATGCTTGAAATCGCCGACGTCGCGACCCTCGGCCACGTCTATACCTCCGGGGAAACCAACGCCGTCGTTTTGGCGGAAAAAGCAAAAGAAGTCTGCGCCGATCTCGGAATCGAATTCGTCGAAGCAACGGTTGCCAACTCGGCGGAGGTAAAGCAAGCCGCCCAGAGTATCGTAGACCGGATAGATGCCTTTTACATCAGTACCGACAACACCGTCGTGTCCGCACTGAACTCTCTCGCGGACGTCGCACTGAAAAACAAGAAACTCACCATTTCCGCCGATCCGAGCTCGGCCCAGGAGTTTGATATTCTCGCTGCCCTCGGTTTCGATTACTACAAGCACGGCAGAGCGACGGGACGGCTTATCGACCAAGTACTAAGCGGTACGCCCACATCGTCGATACCGACCCAGTATATGAACGACCCGAAGGATGTCGATCAACTTCTGATTAACCTTGAAGTTGCCGAGCAAATCGGTGTAAAAATACCGGAGGAGATTATTTCCAGGGCAAATATCCTGATCGAATAGAATATGATAGAAGGAATATTATTAGAAGGATTCATATACGGTATTATGACCCTGGGGGTGTTTATCACCTTCAGGGTCCTCGATTTCCCCGATTTGACCGTTGACGGTTCCTTTCCCTTAGGCGCCGCCGTCATGGCGGCGATGCTCACCGGAGGGGCCCACCCGATCACCGCCGTACTGGTGGCGTTCGCGGGGGGGCTGCTCGCGGGTTTCGTTACCGCGGTCATCCACAACAAACTGCAGGTGCCAAACCTCCTGGCGGGAATTCTCACCATGACAATGCTGTATTCCGTCAATATCAGGGTAATGGGAAACAAAGCGAACCTTCCCCTTATCAGGATACAAACAATCCTTTCATGGGCATCGGATGGTTTCGCGGGTGTTGTTTCCGAAGAAATTGCCATGGTTATCTTTCTGTTCGCGGTAGTTGCCTTTATTGTAACGCTTTTAGGCCTTTTCTTCCGGACCGATTTAGGGCTGACCATGGGGGCCATGGGAAATAACGAGCAAATGGTAATAACCCAGGGGGTAAACCCGGAATACTTAAAAATAATCGGCGTGGGCCTCTCCAACGGCATTGTGGCAATTTCCGGTGCCTTTGCCGCCCAATATCTCGGCTTTGCCGATGTCAATATGGGGCAGGGGATTATCATTGCGGGCCTGGCCTCGGTGATGATCGGTGAATTTTTTATCAAATCAACCCGAATCAGCCTTTTACTGGTCCGGGCGGTTATCGGTTCGATTATTTTCCGGGGCATAATGTTTTTCGGCAGGTATTACGGGTACCACATCCGGCTTACCCCGAACGACTTGAAACTGATTACCGGTCTGCTCATTATTTTGTTTTTAGCGCTAACGAAAGTCAAGATAAAAAAACGGAAGCGGGGAGTTAGAGAATGATCCGCCTGGAAAATATCAGCAAAACCTTCAATCCCGGCACGCCGGACGAAAATACCGCCATCGATTCGGTCAGCCTCGAAGTCTCCGAAGGGGATTTTATTACCATTATCGGTTCGAACGGAGCGGGAAAAACCACCCTTTTTAATTTAATTTCCGGCACCTGCTTTCCGACGGAAGGCGAGATCTACGTAAACGAAAAGAAAGTGACAAAAGTCCCGGAGTATAGACGGGCAAAATACATCGGAAGGATTTTTCAGGACCCCCTCCTGGGAACGGCCTCGAACATGACATTAGAAGATAACATGATGATCTGCCTGAAAAAAGGATTCAAAGGCTTGAGGATTTCCCTCAACCAAAAGATGCGTGATTTCTTTAAGGAAAAACTCCGCCCCTTAGACATGGGATTAGAGTACCGGCTAAAGGAAAACGTCAACCGGCTGTCGGGAGGACAGCGGCAGGCCCTTACCCTGCTGATGATGGTCCTTTCGGAGCCGGCCCTCATCCTTTTAGACGAGCACACCGCGGCATTAGACCCGAAAAATGCTGAAATAATTCTTCGCCTTACCAACGAGTATATTGGTGAATATCACCTAACGGCCATGATGGTAACTCATAATATGTCTCAAGCCATTGAATACGGCAACCGGATTATCATGATGAACAAAGGAAACATTATTTTAGACATTTCCGGAGAAGAGAAGCAGGGGCTGACGGTTGAAAAATTGGTGGAAAAATTTCACGCAGTCAGTAAAGAAACACTTGCCAGCGACGAGGTCCGCTTGGCCTGACCGGACGCGGCGGCTTCAATATTCCCGTACCTTTTTCTTGCCCGTATACGCGTCCCGGGCGGCAAAGGCAAGAGCATCCATCTCCGAATTATCGGTGTATGTCATAACCGGAGCAATGAAACCGATCCGTTTTTTCAGTTCCTTTGAGAAGATTTTCCCCTTTGCAACATTTCCCGTCAAAACGACGGCGTCCACTTCTCCGCAGAGCACCGCGGTACCGGCGGCAATTGCCTTTGCAACCTGCAGGACAAACCCCTTATACACAACCTCAGCCTCCTTGTCCCCGGCGGCTATCCGTTTTTCAATTTCCCTGCAGTCGTTTGTCCCGACATAGGCAATCAAGCCGCCTTTTTTCGTTACAAGCTTGTAAATTTCCGGACCGCTCAAGCCATGCTCCGTAACATACCGGTAAAAATCGATAAGCGGCAGCCCGCCGGTCCGCTCGGGACTCATCGGGCCCTCGCCTTCTAAGGCATTGTTCACATCGATAACCCGGCCCTTTTTATGCACCCCCACGGACACTCCTCCGCCTATATGGGCTACAATGATGGCCGTCCCGGCATATTCTTTTCCCAGGTCCTTCGACGCTTTTTCCGCGACCATCTTCTGGTTAAGTGCGTGAAATACACTTTTCCGCTTGATAGCGGGGTGTCCGCTAATCCTGCACTCCGGGTCGAGCTCATCCACCACCACCGGATCGGCAATATAGGCGGGAGCATTGAATTCCGCGGCCAGTTTCTCCGCTAATACGGCACCGAGGTTGCAGGGGTGTTCTCCGTTTAAAGCCTCCGATAGTTCCCGAACCATTTTTTTGCTGACAGCGTATACCCCCCCGGAAATCGGCCGGAGGAGCCCGCCCCTGCCGATAAAGACATCGATATCTTCCACCTTGTATCCGCGGCTTATAAGGTTCCGCCGTATTATTTCCTCCCGAAAATCGGCCTGACTGATAACATCCGGAAATTCCTGAATTGTTTCGTAGTTGTGCTCCTCGTTGTGGGAAAACACCGCTTCCCGTCCCTTGTACAGGGACACCTTCGTACTTGTCGAACCGGGATTAATTACCAATATTAGGGGTTCAGCCATCGATACCTCCGCCGGCTAAAAATATTGCAAGTGCCAGGGAGTGGAGTTTACTCTCTTTAGAGTCCGCCCTCGAAGTGAGGATAATCGGCATTGTACTGCCGACGACAACACCGGCCATAACAGTTCCGACCCAGGTTTGCAGCGCCTTGTATATCGCGTTTCCCATGTGCAGATCGTGGGCCAGAAGAATGTCGGCCTGCCCGGCAACTTCTCCCCCGACCCCTTTAATGCGTGCCGACTCCTTTGAAACGGCGTTGTCGAGAGCGAAGGGACCGTCGACAATACACCCCGGGATGCTGCCAGCGCGGTTCATTTCCGTCAGCAAAACCGCGTCGGCCACGGACCGTTCTTTTAAATTGGTTTTTTTCTCCACATACGAAAGGGCAGCCACTCTTGGATTCGGAAACCCGAGAGCATGGGCAACCTCAACGGCATTGATGATGATGTCCCGTTTCCTCGCCATATCCGGAGCGATGTTGATACCGGCATCGGTAAGAAAAATGAGACGCTCCTCCCTCGGTGAGTTAAAAGCGGCTACATGGCTTAAAATCCTTTCCGTCCGCAGGCCGTGTTCTTTTTCAACGGCCTTTTTCATCAATGCCGCCGTAGGAACGGCGCCTTTCATGAGAATTTCACACTCTCCCGCCGCGACAAGCTCAATGGCCTTTTCGGCGGCATCGGCTGCATCATCGGCATCGACTATCGAAAACCCCGAGATATCGATATGAGACTCCGCTGCCAGCCCTTCGATTTCCTCTCTCCCGCCGACCAATACCGCCTCCGCTAAACCAGCCGCCCGGGCTTCCGCTACAGTTTCCAAAGCGTTGAGGTCCTCGGCTGCGGCAACGGCGATGGTGGGGCGTATTTCTTTCTTTACCGCGAAATCGAACAGTTCCTGTACGCTGCTAATTCTCATTACAACTCTTTTTTTAATGCCGTTCGGCCCGTCCGGGCGAGGGCCTTGATACCGAACGGTGTGATCATTTTAATAAACCCTTTCACCTGTTCGGTTTCCCCGACATATTCGAGGGTAATTGATTTCCTGCCGACGCCGATAACCTGGGCACGGAACAATTCGGATATCTGCAGGATCTGGGGCATCGATTCCGGCTTTGTCTCAACTTGAATAAGCAGTAATTCCCGTTCGTAATGGTCCTCTCTGCCGAGTTTTTCAAGTTTTTCAATGTCGATTATTGCCGAAAGCTCATCTTTGACCTTTTCAATTTCTTCTTCCGGTGTATCGGTTACGATGGTGATATACGATTTATTCTCGTCCTCCGTAACGGCGGTAGCCAAACTCGATATATTGATATTCAACTCCCCGAAGGTATCTGATATTTTAGCCAAAACTCCCGGTTTATTGGTGACAAGCCCGATTATTATTTGTTCCATACTACTTACACCTTGCGTACCATATAAGGTCTTTTTTCTTTGTCTCTACTAAATCCCGCTTCTCGGCATCGAGCATGAGTTTGCTGAATTTTGAATAATTGTAGTCTTTAATATAGATTTTTTTATCGATAAGTTTATTGTTGATCGAAGTGTATAAAAGCCAGGTAGATTTTCCGCCGCTGAGTTCATTCATCGTATCGAGCAGTTTCCTGATAATTTCAGGGAGCTCCCCCTCTCCGTCCAGCAGATCGAGCTCGAAGCCGTTTTCCCCTTCGTTTAGTTTAATAACTTTATTAGCCGCGGCATCGAGGATAAAATCTTTCCACCTGTTTACATGTTCAATTTTACCCGTAAAGTTTTCATTCAGCATTTTCATTCGTACTTTGACGGACCCCGGCGTGGGAATTTTATTGTCCTTTTTCATCCGAGCGACCGCCTCCTGCAGCAGGGAGTAGGCCTCTTTTTTCTTAAAGGAATAATCATCCGTCTCGCTTTCCACTTCATCGGCATCTCCGCTGTACTCCTGGATAAGCCGGCGGTAGTCGATGTAGTCGTCCGCGAACTCGAGCAGATTTTCGTGCGCATTGTCGGGATTGTACACGACAACCACCCGCTTCCCGTGTTTTTTAATAATCTGCAGAAGGGGTCTGAAATCGATATCACCGGTAACTAAAAGGTAGGTGTCGATATGGGGATACTGAAACAGCATCTCCGTTGCTTTCGTTATCAGCAAAAAATCCACGCTGTCTTTGACTTTTTTAAATTTCTTGTTTTTCTGTTTTGCCTGCGGTATGTGTGACAGCTCAAACCCTTTTTCCGAAAGGAGCGTTGCCACCTGGTCGGACACATTACTACGCCAGTCTCCCACAACAATGGCGTACGCCAAATCTCCGATATCGTTAATAAAACTTAAAAGTCCTTCTACAAAAAGCGCTCCGTTTTCCCGAGAAGGGGTCACGTTCTGAATGTCCCACAAAATACATAATTTATTTGCCATTTTTATAACTCCTATTGGTTCCCTTCTCAGTATACAATATATTTTTAACAGTAACAAATACCGCGACATATACATTTCCGCCATTGCCGTTTCTTCCGGTTGCTGTTTTTGTAAAAACATATTACAGTAACAATTCACCCCGGATACTGCAGCAAGGAAACGGTAAATTTGAAAAAGTCAATAAAACAAATCCCCTTTAATCCCGCTAAATTTCCTTTTTTCTACGGATGGATTGTACTTGCCTTCGGCACCATCGGCATGCTGATGAGCGTGCCGGGGCAGACAGTGGGTATTTCGGTATTTACCGACTTCCTTATCGATGAATTGCGGATACCGAGAAATTTTCTCAGCCTCGCCTATATGGCCGGAACAATCGGCAGCGCGCTGCTGATGACCCGTGCGGGGAAATTGTACGACCGCCTAGGAGCACGCTGGCTGGGAGTAGGCATCAGTGTGCTGCTCGGGCTGGTATTGGTATATCTCTCCTTTTCCCGAGAGATTACCGAGGTACTCCGCCGCATTTTCCCGGGGGCCGGGATTATCATTATTCCTTTTCTCGTTATGACTGCCGGCTTTTTTCTTGTCCGTTTCGCGGGACAAGGGTCCCTTACCCTTCTCTCCCGGAACATGGTAATGGAATGGTTTGAAAAACGCCGCGGTTTTGCAAACGCAATACTTGGAATTTCCGTTTCCTTCGGGTTCTCGTATTCACCGAGACTGCTCGACCGCCTCATTCAGCGTTTTACATGGCAAGGGGCCTGGAGATTTTTGGCCGTTATTATCGGCGGCGCCTTTGCCTTTCTTGTGTTTCTCTTTTTTCGTAATCAACCGGAGGACCACGGCCTGGTTCCCGACGGAAATAGAGAGATAAAAATACGAAAAACCCATGCCGAAGTTACGGCAGCGAGACCTTTCACCCTCCAGGAAGCGCGGAAATCTTACTCATTTTGGATTTTCACTCTTTCCCTCTTGATGTCCGCCCTTATTGTTACCGCGGCAACGTTTCATGTCGTTTCTATTTTTGCCTCGCAAGGCCTGTCTCGGGCGCAGGCGGTCGGTATTTTCCTTCCCTCTTCTTTTGTAGCCGTTGCTTTCCAATTCGTCGGCTCCTATGTAAGTGATTACATAAAAATGAAATATATTCTCCTTGTCCAGCTTGCGGGGCTCATCCTTCTCTGCTTCGGCATTATATTTCTGCGGGCCGGCACCCCGGAGATTATTATCATCGCGGGTTTGGGCATCAACCAGGGGCTTTTCGGAGTTACCGGAAATGTTACATGGGCGCGGTTTTTCGGCCGGAAACATCTAGGCGCCGTTTCCGGCTTCGCAACGGCATGGATTGTCGCGGGAAGCGCCGTAGGACCGTATTTATTTAGTATCGCCTACGAAGGAACCGGTACCTATACCATCGCCGCGATTATTTCCGTCGTTGTATTGGTTGTGCTGTTTATCGGCGCGTGGAAGGCGGACCGGCCCGAATAGCCTAGTTATTTTCCGCAGCCTGTTCTTCAAAATCGGGACGCTCCGTCCAGCGGGCGACATTGTCTACAATGTGCTTTTTCTCCGAAAAGAATTCCGAAAAGATCTTGAAGTAATACGCTTCCTCTTTCGACCGGAGGTATACATGGGGGTTCCCGGTCATCACCTGCTTTGCATCGGAATCTGAAAATTCTTCGTCGATAAACAGCGGAAGGGCCTCGGCAATGCCCGTCCCCTCGTCAAACTGCTTCTTTCTCCGCCAGACAATATCATAGGGAAGAAGGTCCTCACATGCCTTCCGGAGGACCCACTTTTCCATAGGAGGATCACCCCTCAGTTTTAAAGCGGCGGGCACAAGCTGTCCTGCTTCTATCATGTTCAGGTCCAAAAAGGGCACCCGGCCTTCCAAGGAATGAGCCATGGTCATCCGGTCCACCCGCTGCAGATTGATATTGTGCAGTGAGGAAACCGACCGGATCAGCTCGCGGTGCAAAACTTCTTCGTCGTCAATGTCCTTGTAGTAGGTGTAACCGCCGAAAAGTTCGTCCGCCCCCTCTCCGGTAAGGATAACTTTTACCTCTTGCGCCGCCATCCTCGAAGTAAAATAGGTCGGCGTAGCGCTGCGGACCAAGTCCTGATCGAATGATTCGAGATGGTAAATAATGTCCGGCAGCTTTTCCATAATTTCCCGTTTCGACAAGTGATATACATGATGGTTCGAGCCGATATGGTCGGCCACCAGCCGGGCCGCGGGAAGATCTCCGCTCCCGGGAAGCCCCACGGAAAACGTATGCAGCCCTTCGATCCGTTTTGCCGTCAGGGCTGAAATAATACTCGAATCGAGTCCGCCCGAGAGAAAAGTCCCTAGGGGAACGTCACTCATCAGCCGCTTGTAAATAGAATCCTCTAAGGTCTGACGCAGCCGGTGAATATGTTCGTCTTCAGGAAGATTTTCAGTGTCCGCGTAGGGGACCTCGAAGTAGCTCGTAATTTCACCGCCGGATTTATAGTAACTTCCAGCGGGAAACTCCCGCAGTTTAAAGTCATGCTTTTCGTAAGTCTTCAGCTCCGACGTGAAAAGGACGGAGCCGTCCTCTTTTTCCGCGAAATAAAGCGGTTTGATGCCGATGGGGTCCCGGGCAATAAACAGCAAGTCCTTGTCGGCAATACAGAACGCAAACATCCCTTCAATTTTATCCAGCATCTTTTCCCCGTACTCTTCGTACAGATGAAGAAGAACTTCGCTGTCGTTTTTTGTCCGGAAGGTATGTTTCCCCTTCAGCTGTTCATGCAGTTTCGGAAAATTGTAGATTTCTCCGTTTGCAATAACCGCACGGGTGCCGTCTTCGCTGAAGATCGGCTGTCGGCCGTGTTCGGGGTCCATAATCGAGAGGCGTGAGTGGCCGAGGGTCCCGTATTCGCTTTCCAAAGTACCGTTTTCGTCGGGCCCCCGGTGGTCCATCCGCCGGATCATCATCTCCACTTCCTCGGGTCGGATCTCTTTCCAAATACCGCAAATACCGCACATGTGTATCGTCCTTTTTTAATCCTGTATCTCGGGGAATTTCGCCCGGATCTGCTGCTGCAGGGCCTTATCGAGACAGGCGCCCTCTTCTTTTGCCCTGATTTCCTTTACAACGGCCTTTGCCTTCGCCATGGCGTTTTGAGAGGATGAATATGTTTCCCTGTGCTCCCGGTTTGCAAGCATGGGCTCAAAAAACTCGTCCCGCATGTACCGGATGGTATGTTCATCCCCTAAGAAATCTTTCCCCGGGCCCTTCTCGATAATCATGTCCGTTCCGAGAGTATTGCCGTTTACTTCAATTCCCCGCAGCGCCCGCTGACACATGCCGAGAATTTCATTGTCCATCACCAGCTTGTCGTAGGAAACGGTTAAATCAAATTCCATTAAACCCGCGGAATCGTGGATATAATTCGGACCTGACAGCGCAACTAATAAATTGGACATGGCGCTTTCGTAAGCCGCCTGGATATCGAGCTCTTTAGCGTCGCTCATACCCGCGGTAGAATACAGCGGTATTTCAAAGTGCTGCGCCATCTGAGAAACCGCGGCATTAATCATGGCCCGTTCGATTGCTCCCGAGAGATGGCCCATGGTATGAAGGTCGGTTATGGAGCCGACACTGCCGCAGATACCCGGGGCGCCTTTTTTGAGGGCCTGGATCATCGCTATCCCGCCCATGGTTTCCGAAATATGGGTCAGCACGTTCCCGGCTAAGGTAATGGGAGATGTAGTCCCGGTTATCGGTTCCGTCGGGACAACCACCGGCAGCCCCTCGTTTACAAAATAACAGGTCATGTCGCCGTAGTCTTTGTCTATCTTATAGGGACTGATAATGAGAGTAATAAACGAAACAAAGGGTTCTTTAACGAGCTTCTCCCTGCTCCCCGCTATCATGGAGGCCATTTCCACGACATTTTTACACCCCTCTAAACTGTAGACGCCGCCCATTACATGCTTCTTGGTATTGTTGAGTGCATGGTAAAAACGGTTGACATCGATATTGCTTTTTTTCTTTACATCGTGGGGAAAGACATTGATGGTAAAGAGATGAATGTTTTCAAGGTTTTGCACCATTTTTGCGTTCAGGGCAACGTCCTTTATTCCCGATTCCCGCCTTTCCCCCGTGTCGGGGTCGAGAACGTAAATTGCGGTACCGCCGGTACCGTAGTGGACACGGTTTTTTTCAAGCACCGCGTTATATTCTTCGTCCCGGGAATAGAGCGTAATGGACGATGGGTTGGATGCTATGGCATCCTCCACTAAGGAACGGGGCATTTTCACAATCCGTGTCGACCCGTCAACCTCGGCCCCGGCTTTCTTCAAGGCCTCGAATCCTTCATCCGTGTATACGGCCATCCCGGATTTCTCTAAAATCCTGAATGCCTCATCCGCTATTGTGTTCACGTCGCCCGCCGTGAGGGGCTTGTAGGGTGATGCCGGGATCCCCGGCATTCTATGTTTAGCTTTATCCATTGCTCTCTCCTGTTTTATCAATTTCAAATATACCGACAAGGCCATGGGCGCATCCCTGGCCCTGCTGTAATCCCATAACCACATTACGCAAAGCATAGCCGAGCTGTGTTTCAATAATGTTTTCTCTCGGCAGGCCCGTGGTAAGCCAGCCGACTCCCTCGATAATCCGTCTCATGCCGTTCATCGCATCCTGCAGGACCTGCGGATAGGTGGAGGGGACCGGCGGGAGGTGCGGCCGAAATTCCTGTTCTTTTTCATCATACAGTTCCAAGATAATTATCGTGTATTCTATAAGGATGTTCCATGCCATCTGCAGGTGTTCAAAATAATCGTTTACAAAGGGAAACCCGTCTTTCGGAACGTAATTGAAAATAAGAGTGGTAAGATCGGTCCTGACATTCATTTCATGCAGCGAGTTTACCGCCTCCCGCATTGGCTGGGCGTACATATTATACTCACATGTATCTACGTGTCTTCCCGTTAAAATCGACCTGTCGAAATACATGGTCTCTTTTATGGGTACACCCGCGCGCTTTGAAGCTTCCCGGACAATGGCCGATGCTTCCTGTCTGCTCATCAGCCGCAGTGTAAGGTGCTGCAGTTCGTCTCTCCGCTCTTCCCGCTCTTCCTTGTCGTAGATGTAGGACACCACATAGTCCATATTCTGCAGTTCCTTATGATTATTCGTCCACAGGCTCTGCCATTCATATGAGTACCGTCCAAGCCAGTCCGCTACAATAACGGTGTGATATTTTGTCCGCTCTGCAATTTCCTGCAGGAGCTGAATGGCTGTCTCGTCGTCATTGTGATGGGAAAAGGTTCCGTAAGAGGTAAAATAGAGATCGTAGGGCTCCTCATCGTCTTTCAGAGGCAGGCCCCGGGAAAAATCAGCCTGTTCGAATTTTACCTTCGGATCGACCCCGTAAATCCCCGTTGCCTGATGGAGCAGGTCTTCGTTTAAATCAATTCCTTTATAAACTCCTAAAATATCGGGAGTAAGAAGGTCGACTTCGGTGGTATGGAGGTCGGAATTTTTATAACGAAGCCCCATGAGCAGTTCGAACCCGTCGGCGCTGCCGCAGCCGATATCCATAATCCGTACCCGTTTCATCCGCTGCTTCTTTTTTTCGATAAGCCGCTTGATATGCGGATAGATAAATACCCGGGTAATTTCATCTTCCCAGTACTTCCGTACATTATCGTATTTCCCCACGAGGCCGGAACGCTTTGCGTACAAACCGCTTTTCACGGCCTCGGTATATGCTTCCATTTGCGTGTCTTTTTTTTCCATGCCGTTACTCCTTGTCCGCCCGTTACCGCAGCGTCGGTTCGAGAAGGCCCGGAATATTTTTCTTCAACTCCGCAAGCACATCCGCCGGCAGCGTTTTCCGGTCCATTGCCATAATTTCCTTCCGCCGCAAATGGGCTTCGAAAAGAGCGTCTCCGCTTTTTCCCTCCAATGGATAGCGCATATACACTTCGTCCACCGTAGGAAGCGGCAGGTGATACACGTATGTTTTATGACTAGACGCAAGAACTTCCCGTATCATGTCCATGGTCTTTTCTTTATTTTCCGGTAAAATGTTTGTATCCGCCAGATTGTATTTAATAATTTCAATATGCGCGTTGTCCAGAATGGCCTGTTCCGGAGAAAAAATATTGGTCCTGTCTAAAAGTCCGAAGGCGTAATGGACGTACTGAGCGCCGCTCCAAGGTACGTAAGACATGGTAAGCATTTTTTCCGCCGTTGCCTGGATCCCCGGCTTGTCCGCGTCGGCGACCCCCGCGGTGGAATAGCAGGGAAGCTTATAATAGCGTGCCATCTGCGCCGCGTCGTGGTGATAGTGGTTAAACTGAGGGGCGCCGTACATATCGTTTAAATTATCCAACCGCGTCCGGACCGGAACACTCCCGTAAAGGACAGGCGCGCCGGGAGACACCAGCTGGTGCAGGGTAATTCCCGCTAACAGTTCGGCATTAATCTGCGCGACCATACCGAACTCGTCGAAGGGCGCGGTCGCGCCGCCCATGGGCGAACTGGATATAACCACGGGAATGCGCCGTTTGGCAATTTCCATCAGTTTCTCCGTTGTGTCGTCAACAATTTGAAACGGACTTTTCACGATACAGGTAATGAAGGAGAGCAGCGGATTTTCTTCAAAGGCTTTCTCCCCTCCGGCTATTGTCCGGCCCATCGCTGCAACGGAATCTAAGGCGTTAAGATCATCGAGGCCGGCCATTACATGTTTGGTAATATTGTTGAGACTGGCGCCGAATTTGTTTACGTCTTTATTTGTAACCGTAATTTCCTTGTCCCGGATATTTACGCACCGGATAAAGGAATCGAGGTTATTGAGGTTTTCAGCGAGATGCGCGGCATCTTTCAGCAGTTCGATAGTTCCTTCATGTTCAATAAATTCGGGCTTTCCGTTTTTATATTCCACGGTAAGGGTAATGTTCGTTTCCGATCCGCTTGCAAAGCGTACCCTCGGTTCCGTTGCGTCAATTATCAGTTTATTGTCCGGGTCCCGCGCTCCGAGAGTAATTTTCGACGGAACCGTATCTAAGGCTTTGTCGACCATTTTCGAGGATATGGAAATCCTCGCGCAGTCTTCCAAATTTTCCCTCTTTGCCCCGGCTTTTTCAAGCATATCCGCTGCTTTTTTATTGTAGCAGTACAGTCCGGGATTTTCCAATAATTCCCGGGAGGAACCGTCGATTAGTTGTATCTGTTCCTCCGTCAATCTTTTCTGCGGTGTAACGAGAACACCTTGCCGTTGTTTTATGCTCATATTTCCCTCCTAAAATGTATAATGAAATAGTAAACCCCCCGGACCTGTAACGCTGAATTCAGACCTATCCCGAACTGTACGCTGCATGAATTTTAAAGCCGGGGAACAATGATGACTATGAGGTAACGCTAGAAAACAGTGGTTCTATTTCGAAAAGCAGTGAAAAAAAATATCGTTTTCTTGGTGATAAAAAAATACATATCAAAAATACTTAACAAGAGGATAGTAAAAATTTAAACTTTCGTCAACCCCCCCGCAACCACTGGCAATTTATTAAAATGTCAGTATACTCTATTGCATGAAAATAGGAAAAATTACCGTTATTCTTATTTTTACCCTTAGCAGCGCTCTCTACGGGCAGAACAAACACGAAGAGGATTTCGAACAGTTTCTGTGGGACCATCCGGAAACAGTAGTGGTAAGCGAAGCGGACAAAGCTTTTACATCCGAAGCGTATAACCACGCGAAGAACCAAAGTGTTTTTATGATGGCCCGCTTCGACAACGGCTGGATCTTGATGATGAGCTATTTCGGTTTCAAAGCGGGAATTGTCAATAACTGGGGGATTTATGTGTCCCTTTCCGACCCGGAAGGTAACGGATACTTTACAAAACAGAAACTGAAAACAAAAGATATCGTTTTTGCGGATGATGCTTTCTTCATTACCGATGGAATCAACACGATCGAGGGAGAGGGAAATTCTTTTCGTGTAACAATGGATACCGACGAATTTTCCTGCAGCTTGGTGTATAATAACATTATTCCGCCGTGGAAGCCGGGGGACGGCTACGATTATTACGATGAAGAACGGAGCGCCTTCGACAAACGGGCGGTGGTCAGTCCCTGGGCGGATGTGTCCGGTTCGTTTTCCTTTCAAAACATCGAACAGAACAATCTAACGGGACAGGGCTTCGCGGAAAAACAGCTTACCGTGAACCCCTTTACCAAGCTCAACGAAACGACCTACACCATGCGCCTCTTTTCAGACCCGGAAACTCCGAAAGAAGACCGTTGGCACTTAGGCATTCTGGAAAATTACCTCCACGAAGATTACGGGGGAGACAGGCAGCCGCGCCTAACCTTTGCCCATAACGATGAATGGGTTTTCACGAGCAGAAATTATGAAATTCAGCCCTTCGATTACAGGACCCATGAAGACCTTCCCTACACCTACCCCAGTAAAGTACGGGTTTTCTGCAGTCATGACGGCTACACCCTCGACGGCACGTATATCTCGACAAAACTGTTCAACTACACCGATATCGTCGACGAACTGCCGCCGTTTTTTCGAAGCTTCATCCTGCTGTTTATCCAGCGGCCGGTCTACTTCCGCTGCCTCGGTGAGTTTATGGGGATTGTGACATATCCTGACGGCGGGACGGAATACCTTCACCTCCTCGGTCCCTACGAGTACATTGTGGTAAAATAAGCGCAGCCGACGGTTTTTATTCAGATGTTATTTCTTCTTTTTTCTTGACCGAACTTCCGTTTTTCCCGAGGTACTCCTCGTCCCACACGTTACGGGTCAGTTCGGCGATATCTTCTCCGTATTTCACCATTCCCTTGTAATACTCTTTATCGCCAAGTGCTTCTTCCGCGGAATCGTCCGTCGGTTCGGCGCCCACTTCATCGATAATACTCCGTATAGTCGCGTGATGGTCTTTCATGGGACAGGGAGCCAGCATATTTCCGGTGTCCCCGTCGGTCCCGCCGTTATCGTAGTAATCAGCCTGCCATGCTCTAATTTTCTTCATGAAGGGGGAATCGATAACGTTGTCGAGGGTGCCGCCGGCCTTGAACGTTTCGACGATATTGTCGGTGCTGAAGGGATTGAATACACAGGGCATCACATTGCCGTCCCAATTAATATAGATGTATCCCCCCTTCCGGCCCGCGGAAAGACAGCCGTTACACAAGGCGCCGCTGTTCCAGAAATCCGCTAAAAAGAGTCCCGCTTCTTCGATGTGTTTGTTCATTTGCCGGAACATGTTGAAACGCTGTTCAGGCGTCGGCATCAGCTCGAGACTGTAGGCCCGCCCGATGGGCATGTACTGGAATATCCAGCCGTAGTAAACGCTTTCCTTGTTAAAGTAAAAATCGATAAACTCATCACTGAAAACCATATCGGCGTTGTTTTTCGTCGCCGTTATCGATATTCCGTACATAACGCCGGCTTTTCTGAGACGGTCGAAGGCACGCAGGATCTTCTTATGAACGCCTTTCCCCCTGCGCCAGTCAGTCTCCGCCTCAAAGCCTTCTACTGAAATCGAGGGAGTGATATTGCCCAGTTTACCCATCCGCTCCGCGACTTCTTCGGTAATAAGGGTGCCGTTGGTATACATGAGAAAAAAAGTGTCGGAATGTTTTTCCACAAGATCCAGGATGTTTTTACCGTCACTCTTCCAGAGCATGGGTTCTCCTCCGGAAATAACGGTAAAATGGGACCCCCAGAGGTCTTTCTGCTGCTGTACAATTTTATCGACCGTTTCCCAGTCCAGGCTGACATCGCACTCCGCACCGCTGCTGCTTTCCGCGTAGCAGCCGATACAGGACAAATTACACTTCTTTGTCGGGCTGATGGTGATAAACCGGGGCGGGGAATATCCATGCCGCTCCTCGAAGGCCTCGACAATCGGTTTGTTTTTCTTGTTCATCATGCTGCCGAAACTGTAGATAAGCCGTTTCGCCGCTTCTTTTTTTGAATGCGGACTGGAAAGATACCGCTCCACCGAGTTGAGCATGTTTGTTACCATCAACCCCAGGTCTTCGGTCATCCGCGTTGGCGCGCCGTTCTCTTTTTCAGCTTGTATTTTTTCGTTAATCCGCTTCTTGACAAGCCGCTCTCCCCATTTTCGGAACAGTGGTACCGTTAATAGGGAGGATATTGTTTTAATACTCCTGTCCGAAACATAAATTCTACTTGGATTCATTTGATGCTCCTTAAATCTATAATTTTAAATTTACCTTCCTTCCTTAGTTTAAGTTAACAAATATAAAATTGACAGTCAACAAGAGCGATTTCCTCCTGTCTTTAAAAAATACAATAAAAACACTATTTCCGGCAAGGTGAAAACGGTAAATAGAGGAAAATATGCTATAATAAACGGTA
>CAZSGZ010000049.1:0-18195 GCA_964606455.1 uncultured Spirochaetales bacterium | reverse complement strand
AGCCTTGGAGAGGACACGGAATTCCCCTTCGATGATACCGCCTCTGAAGAACCGGGTATAGATTTTGATGAAGTGCCCACGGCTGATGATTTTGAACTTCCCGGAGAAGAGGGGACGGAAGAGGCCGAAGAGGATTTTGAAGTTGATCAATTCGATCTCGGTGATCTGTCCGAAGAATTCGATCTCGGGGAAGAAGAAGTACCGGGAGATACAGGATTCGGCGAGCTGCCCGAAGTTGAAGCGGGCGAAGCTGCCGAAGAAGGTGAATTCGGTATTTCCGACGATGAGTTCCTGAACATTCGGCGGACCCTCGGCAGCCTGCCGCGAAACCTTAAAATGGTTATCGAGGAACTTATTGGAGAGAAAGGGCTTGCCGGAGACGACTTAAAAAAACTGCTGGATATGCTGAGTTCCGGGGAATCGCCAAAGACGATTGCTTCCGTAACGGGAAAAATTACCGGTAAAAAGATTGAAATACCCGAAAGCTACACGAAAAAGAGCGGAGCGGAGTTCGAAGCCGAACGGGAATCTCTTGCGTATATATTTAAAACCAGAATTTTCCCCTATGTGAAAATCGGTTTGGCGGCAATCGTTATCCTCGGGTTTCTGGGATTCCTGGGGTATCGGTTTATTTACACCCCCTTATATGCTAAATCCCTGTACAAACAGGGCTACGAAGCCCTTCAGCAGGAAGAGTATGTCCCGGCGGAGGAACGGTTTGCCCGTGCGTATGATGTGCAGCCGAAGAAAGACTGGTTTTACACCTATGCCGAAGGGTTTATTGAAAAGAAGCAATACGGCCGGGCGGAACGGATGTACGATCGGCTTATTTCGGAATATCCGGATGATAAAAAAGGGCTGATGGATTACGCCTATCTGGAATCGAATATTTTGTCGAATTACCGGAAAGCGGAATCTTTGCTGAACACCGTGCTGGACGAAAGCATGTATGACTTCGATGCCCTCCTTGCTTCGGGAGACAACTATCTGGAATGGGCTAAAGAAGACACGGCCAAGTACGAGCGGGCACGGATGGCGTATGCTACGCTGCTGCAGGAATACGGCGGCCGTCCTGACATCCTCTTCCGAATGCTCCGGTATTTTATCAGGACCGATAATTTCGACGAAGTCCGGAGGCTGAAAAATCAGTTTCAGGCCGATCCGGCACTGGAGATCGAACCCCGAATTTACGCGGAATTAGGGGGCTATCTAATTGATAAAAAACAGCTGAATGATGTGAAGGACATCCTCTTCCGGGTTATGGCGGCGGACCGTACACTTCCGGAGGTCCACTATCACCTGGCCCGGTATTACCGGGATTTAGAGGACTACGGAGAGGAAGAAAAGGCGCTGCGAAACGCCCTGCGGCTTTTGCGGGAGGTGAGCCCGCTTACTACCGAACGGCTGGCAATGTTAATCGATACCTACAACAGGACCGGAGAGAGTCATTACCGGAAAGGGGAGTACCTTCAGGCCGAGCAGTCCTACCAGAACGGTATCGAGTTATACGAAGACGCCAAGGACCGGCGCCTTGTCGGGCCGTCCCGGAAGTTCGGCAAGCTGTACGCGAATTTAGGAGATGTCTATTACTATGTAAGCGGCAACCTCGGTACCGCGTATGAATTGTTTGAAAAGGCCGAGAACAATCTGTATACCGCGCCGGAACTCAGCTACAAGAAGGGGTTTGTTCTGTACGGGCGGGAAGATTTTCGGGCAAGTTTAATGGAGTTTTATGAAGCTGCCGGGGCTTTTTCGGACAATAAAAATCTAATGTATGCCACCGCTAACAGTTTGTATCAGCGGGGGGAATACTTTGCCGCCCAGGGATATTACAACCATCTCTTGGATATTTTAGAACAGGAAGAGGATATCATTCCCTATTTGATGATCAACGAACGTGAAGACCACCGGAGCATCGTTGAATCGATCATGAAGGTGTATAACAATTTAGGGGTTACATTAAACCGCCTTTCCGAAAAAAGTCCGGACACGACTAAATATTCGAGGTCGCTGGCATATCTTACCCGGTCCACTGAGTATGCCGATGTTCTGTCGAGAGATTTTGTGTCCCTGGAGCGTTCGAATGCCACCGATTTGGCCTATCTCAATATGCGGAGCATCCTTTACCCGAAGGCCCGAAACGAACTGCAGATTTATACGAACCTGCCGAAGGACATGACTGACCTTCTCTTTTAAATTGAGACCGTTTCTACACTTCCGTCATCCAGCCGAAGCTGTCTTCTTCCACCCCGTACTGGATGCCCTTTAACCTTTTTCGGAGGGCCAGTGTCAGTTCTCCCGGTTTGCCGTCGGAGTATTCTTTTGTTGTACCGTTATGTGTAATCGACTCGATAAACGAAATTCCCGCGGCGGTCCCCGTAACAAAAACCTCTTTTCCATCGCCCATTGCTTCCTCGATGGAAATTTTCCGCTCTTCCGCGGCAATACCCATCTCGCCCGCCAGGGACAATACGCTTGCCCGATTTATTCCATCTAATACGGTATCGCCCAATTCAGGAGTTACCAGGGTGCCGTTTTCGAGGTAGATAAAAATATTACAGGAGGAGCCTTCTTCCAGGTAGGTATGTTCACCAGCGTCTAAAAAAATTGCTTCCATATATCCGGCAGCTTCCGCTTCTTTTTTTGCCAGGGTTGGAACGACATAGTTGGCGTCGCATTTAATCCAGCCGGTCCCCCCCGGGAATGCCCGTACCTTATTCGTTGTTACCGCTTTGGAATTGCCCGGTTTAAAATAGGCCCCCACCGGTGTCGCGATAATAACGACCCAGGGGCGTTCGCTCAGTCCGAGGCCGATGGCCGGTTCCGAATAGGAAAAGGGCCGAATATATATACTGTGTCCCGAAGCAAAGTCGTCCTTTTCCCATTCCGCGGAATACGCCGGAGAAAATCCCAAATCTCTGTTCCTCCGGACCACATCGAGTACTGCCGAAATAAACAATTTTTCCGGAAACGGCGGCATTTTGAGGCCTTCCATGGACCGTTTCATCCGCGCGGCGTTTCTGTCCGGCCGGAATACTTGTAAACTGCCGTCTTTTTGGGGGAAGGCCTTCAGCCCTTCAAAGCATCCCATGCCGTACTGGGTTGTATAGTTTACCAGCGGCAGTTCGGGAAATGAATTCCGCTTCCGCAGAAGTTCGTTGTAGTCTTTTTCCGCGAGTTTGCTCTCTTCTTCCGGCGGCAGGTATGGTTTCAGCGTAAAATGTTCCTTCCACAGCGAATCCCGCTCAAACCTGGCGTAGTATGCCCATGGAAGAATGGATAATGTAAAACCTTTTCCCATTTCCGGCTCCTTGCAAATAAATAAAGTGTAGAAGATTTGCGTAATCGAGGTCAAGTGGAAAGAAAATGATTATTCGCTCTTTCTCAGCCGTTTAATAACTTTGTTCAGGTTGTGAACAATTTCGCTGCTGAAGGCTTTACTCAACGCGGCGGCACCCTCTTCCGATTCGGTATATTTTTTATATTCCGTCATTTCCCGGGTAAAAGGTCCGAGGAGTTCTTCTTTTTCCTTTTCAATGCTCACGAGGAAAGCCCGGGTGCGGAACCCCTCCGATTCGGCGAAAGTAAGGGTGGAGCGCAGCTTCGATACCGTCTGCGCCTGCTCTAAAAAGAGCTTTCCCGTGGACTTAACGTCAATGTATGAAAGCGGGTTTGTGTGCAGCGATTCATGGTACTGCTGAATTTCTTCCCGGATATAGGAGCTGTAATTTTCTTCAATCCGTTTGTTTATTTCCGCAAAGGTTTTCTTGAAATTGTCGGAAAAAGCTTCCGCCTTTTCCTTTGGAATATTGGGAAGCATCTTTTTCATATCTTCAAGTTCTTTTTTGTACAGACTTACCTGGGCAAGAATATTTTTTATCGACTGATGCATTGCCGTCGACTGGTCCATTTGAATCCGATCGTTTACGTCCTGGATGATCTCTTTGATCCCCAGCTGCCTGTCTTCATCGATGTGTATTTCCTGTTTTTTTAACGGGACGGTGCCGCGGGCAATAAGCCGCTGCAAAAGAAGAACATAAATGAGGGGAGACAGCTTTTCCGCCTGCTGTACAAGGTCCTCAAAACCGCGGGAATCGTATTTAAGGGACTCCGCGAATGAAAAGAGGGGGAACAGGATTTTTCTTTTATACTCGATAATCCCTTCTTCAACCGAAAGCCGAATTTCCCGGACGGCGGTCTCGAAATCGGGGGCCGTTAATTCAAAGTATTCCTCTAATTCCCGAAGATCCTCGGCACTGTTCTTTATGTCAAACCAGTCTCCGGAAATCCGTTTTTCAAGTCCTTCCATTTTTTCCAATTGTAGTCTTATTTACCCGGAGTATCAATCAACTTGATTACAAACTCCCCTTCAAGCCGATGTCTCCGGCAACGTTTCGCATTCCCATAATGGTATCCTGCACCAGCTCGTTCAGTTCGACACCGAGCATTTCAGCCCCCTGCAGAATAACGGCGCGGTTCACACCGGCGGCAAAAGCTTTATCTTTCCACTTTTTCATTACCGATTTTACTTTCATGTCGAGAACACTCTTTGACGGCCGCACGAGGGCGGTGGTAGCAACCAGGCCGGTCAATTCATCAACCGCGAACAAAGTTTTTTCCAGGGCGGTTTTCGGTTCGACGTCGGAACAGATGCCGAAGCCGTGGCTGACAGCCGCCCTGATGTATTCCTCGGGCCAGCCGTTTTCTTCGAGGATTTCCTTCGTTTTCGTACAGTGCTGGTCAGGATACTGCTCGTAATCAAGGTCGTGTATGAGGCCGATAATTCCCCATACATCAGGGTCCTCCCCGTTTTTTTCCGCCATATATCTCATTACTCCTTCAACGGCGAGAGCGTGTTTTAAAAGGCTTTCGGAGGAGTTGTACCGTGTAAATAATTCCAGTGCGTTTTCCCGTGTCGGCTGTATACTCATATGTTTGCTCCTTCAATGGTTTTCAGCATTACCTTTCCGGCCGTACCGCGGTGGGAAAGGGCGTTTTTTGTTGTTTCCGGCAGTTCCGCGACGGTTTTTCCGTACCGGGGGAGGTAAAAAACCGGATCATACCCGAACCCCCCGCTTCCCCGGGGCCCTTCCGTTATTTCACCCTCCAGTGTTTCCTGCACGGAGTAAAACCGATGGTCCGAAACAACAACGACAAGAGAACAGACGAAAAAGGCGCGCCTGTCCCGAATATTCTCTAATTTCCTTAGAAGATAGCGGTTCCGTTCATCGGCCGGCAGTTTTTCCTGTTCCGCCGGATCGGCCCCGTAGCGGGAGCTGTAGATACCCGGGGCGCCGTCTAAAGCGTTTACCGACAGACCGGAATCGTCCGCAAGTACCGGCAGCTTGACACCCTGGTTCTTCAGCTGCCGGAAAAGATGAAAGGCTTTTCCATAGGCATTTTCGAAGTAGGTTTTTCCGGTTTCCTCAAAGGAGAAATCTATCCCCGCATCCCGGGGAAGCAAAAGGGTGTGGGGGAACAGAATTGCGTCGAATTCCTTTTTTTTGTGCAGGTTGTTTGTTGCTAAAAATAGTTCCATTAATGGAAAAGAATATAAAAAAAACGCTATCAGTACAAGTAAAACGGGACATTTACTGTTTGGTATCGAAGGAATTACTGATGTAGTAGATGCCCGAATCAACCGATCCTTTCGGCAGGTCCATAACTGCGGCAATGTCGGTGTGTGTCGGAGATTGGGAACAGCGGCTGATTTCCTGAATAACCTGCCGCATTCTGGATTTATAAAATTCGAGTTCCCGGCAGAGGATTTCTCTCCTCCAGGGATACGGCTCAAAGGCAATTTCTATATGGATATTATAGATTTTTACAAAATACTTGTTCCGCTTCAGCCGCAGTTCATTCAGCCGGCCGGAGCGCTCGAGTACAGCTTCCTTCAGCTGCTGTATTCTGCCGAAAACCCAGGAGGGTTTACTGCCCGTCAGAAGTGCAAACAGCTGAATGATGTGGTTTTCGATCTGCATCGACCCTTTCATGAGAAGGAGGAGCAGCCGTTTACGCAGGACCGGATTCCCTATCGTCAGGCTGTCTTTAATTTCGAGTACTTCCTTCGCCGCCGGGGTAAGTTTCGGCGGGTCTTCATGAACGGTAAAGGTGTCCGGGGAAAAGGGGGAATTCCAGAAGCATTCCTGTTCAAAAAAGGTCCGTTGTCTGGTTTTTGTCCTGCGCTCGGCGATGAATGTCCGAATATGCCACTTCAGCGTTGCCAAGAGGTAATTCTGGAACGGTTTCCCCCGGTAGCTAAAACGGTGAAACAGCATCGGAATACGGGGATAAAAGCCGCAGAAGAAATCGCTTCGTTCATCGGAATCCAGCCGGTACCGTTTTCCGAGAAGTGAATAGATAAGGACCGATGTGGCTTGCAGTAAATCCTCAAATCCTTCCCCTGACTTTTGAAAATGTAGTACTTTTTCCGTTATGTCATCCACGGATGCAGGTAAAGCAAAAAATATGCCAACTATATCGGCCGGGAAAAGGAGGAATTCGGCAGGTTTTTTACATTTATTTACAAATGTTAGACACGAGGGGGCTGTTCGGCGGACAAAAACCGCAGCTGGGATAGTATATCGGCGGTAATATCTGCCCGCCGGCCCCTGCGGGTAAACCCCGCGGCTTTCTTGTGCCCCCCCCCGCCGTTGTTTTGGGCGATAACGCCCACATCGACATCATTGTTTGAGCGCAGCCCTATCGAGCATTCTTCTTCGTCTTCCTCCCGCACTAAAACAACCACTTCCACCCCGCTAATTCCCTGTAAAAGCATGTACAGGGTGTCGGAATCCTTGTTGTACTTCCCGTATGCGGCGAGGTCCTCCAATGTCTGATAGGTCATTAGAAGCTTTCCGCCGTAGCGGGATTCGGTCCTGTGCAGCAGTGTGCCCAGCAGCTGCCGGGATTTCAGCGTCCGGGAGCCGAAAATCCGGCGGTGGATATCATTCGGCGATGCTCCGGCTGTAACGAGCTCTGCCGCAATGGAAAACACTTCCGGAGCTCCGGGGCCAAGATGCCGGAAAAAACCGGTATCCGTGGCAATACCGAAGAGCATATAATCCGCGGTCTCTTGGTCCGGCGTCAGGCCTTTTTCCCGGAAAAGCTGATAAATCAGCATCGTGGTCGATGCCGCCTTCGGGACAATATACCGGGCGTCCCCGAAATCCTCTCCCGAACTGTGATGGTCGATAACCGCCGTCGGGTAAGGCCTCAGTATCTCCTGAAAACTGCCCGTACGTTCAATTGTTGAACAATCGGTGATAAACACGGCAGTACTTTCGCTTTGAAACTCTTCCGTAACGGAAGCGGCGAACAGCGGTTCGAATGCCTCCGTTTCCGGTCTGTTAAACGGGCCGGGGCTGACGCAGAGGGACGCTTTTCCTATTTTCTCGAGAAACCTGCTCAGTGCAAGTTGAGAGCCTACGCAGTCGCCGTCGGGTTCACGGTGGCCGCAGATAATGAAGCGGTCGTACGTATCGATAAACTGAAATATCGTTTCAGGAACAGTTACATCCATCATACAATTGAGCATACCAAATTTTTAAAAAGAATCAACAGCGTTATTCTGTCAGTTTCTGTTAGTCATAGGCGCGCCGTTCCTGCAGGTAGTCGCTTTTCGGGTTGTCCCGGTTGATGATTTTAATTTTCTTTTTCAGATGCGCGGCAATTTCACTTAAGCGTCCGGGATGGGGGGATACATCAAAATTTTTTTCGGTCACCACGGCTAAACTGAGAGAGACAAGCGGTGTTTTTACCTTTTTTCCCTGCCGGTTAACGGCGAGATAGAACCCCTTGGTTATGTGATCGGAGGAAAAATAGTCGAGTTTCCCGGTGTCAAAATCGACGCAGACATTTTCCATCACATATTCGGGAATGAGTTGCTCGGTAATAATAATAAAATCATCCCCGCCGATGTGACCGAGATAAATGTCGTTCCCGATGGGGTTGAGGTGGCGCTGGAATATTTTCGCGGTAAACTTGATCATATCATCGCCCCGGGCGAAGCCGTAATTATCGTTGTATTCCTTGAAGTGGTTTAAATCACCGTAGATGACGGTAAATGTTTCTTTTGCAAGAATTTCCTCGAGCCACATCCCGATAATCATATTTCCCGGCAGTTCCGTAAGGGGATTGGAGTAGGAGGCAATTTTTATTTCCATATCGAAGGCCTTTGACAGGAGCTGTTTAATGGTAATAGTCCCGATAAAAGCACCGAACTTGTTGACGATAACGACGGGATTGTACAGTTCGTTGTGGTTTCGGTTCATGGCGAACCTGCCGAGGGTCCGCAAATCGGTTTGTTCCTGTACAGCCAGCATATCGGGTGTCGGCAGCCCTTCGATGGCGCGTTTTTCAAAAAAAGCGTACCCGTAGCGGCCGCCGATAGCGGAGTAAAAGTCCTGTCGGGTTATCAACTGAACTGGTTTTCCGTTATCGATTACCACAACATGGTCAAGGGAATTGTTCCGCTTAAATTCCCGGTCCAGTTCCGAGCAGGTCATGGTGTTGCGTTCAAACGTCTTCGGCCGGGAAACGAGTTTTGAAATTGATATGTCAACCGCGAACCGGGTGTGATTGTAGTCTTCGATAAGTTCATGCAGCAGCTTTTTCGTCTCGGCGGTTTTGACCTCCGGGTACGGCAGGGGTTTCCCTAACAGAAATCCTTGTCCGAAACGTACCCCTTGCCGAAATACGGTCTGCAGTTCTTCGATTTTTTCAATTCCTTCCGCTATCATGTTGGTTTCAACACTGCTTGAAAATGAAGAGATGGCCTTTACCAGGTTCTGTTTATATGAGTTCAGATGAATTTCGGAGATGATGGCCCTGTCGATCTTTAAATAATGCGGTGTCATTGCCACGAGGGTAATAAGTCCGCTGTGTCCCGCCCCGAAATCGTCTAATGCGACTTGAAATCCTTCTTCAACGTAATGACGGATCAATTTTTCAAATCCGGTGTAATCTTCAACGCTGGAGGATTCGGTTATTTCAATGATAATGTTTCGAAAATCGATGCCGATTTCCTTGAGCTCTCCCCTGGAAAATCCCCGAGAAAAACTTGGATTGTTGAATATTGTCGGGCTGACGTTTAAAAAAAAGTAATTTTGTGTAAAAGCATCGGGAAGCGCCGCGATTTTTCGGAGGGCAACCACGCGGCAGGCATTCTCGAGTTCCCAAGACAGCCCCCATTCTTCAGCAATACGGAACATATATTCCGGGTTAACAAAAGGAGGTGCGCCGCGGGATAATACTTCATACCCGAAAATGTCCCCGGTATAGAGGTCGTAAATCGGTTGAAAGTGGGGCGTAATCCATTTGTTTTCTATCAGGCGGATAAAATTTTCACGGCTTGCCTTCTCATTTCTCATATCAACGGCAGGCACTTGGGTATTATGCGTCATTTCCGGACGAGTATACATTGAAAGTGTTAATATTTCGTTAGTTTTATACGTTTATTCGAATAACATCGGCTGATGAGCGGGGCTGTCGGTGTGTTCGGCGGGAATGTATTGGGAAACGATTTTGTACAGCCTGTTTCTGTTTTGATTTCTGTATTGCGCCCCGAAAGCATGGTCTTTCGACTGTTTGTGCTTCTCGGCCCAAATAACCTGAGCAAGGATCTCGTATTCTTTCCGTTCCTCCGGGTGGGTAAACTGCAAATTGATAATGTCCCCGGCGGAAAGCGACAGGGGACTTTCCCCTGCTATGCCGGTAAGGGAAATATTTTTCAATATGGCGCGGTCCGTAGTGTCGGAATGGACTGAAAACAAAAGCGGAGCTTCAACCGGATACCGGGTGTTATCTCTTCGTTCTTCCTGCAGTACGGTAATCCGGTTCTTCCCCCGCAGTTTCGATTCGTACAGCCCTTTATCGGCGGTTTCGATAAGCTCTTTTTCCGAAATACCGTGATGCGGATAATTCGCGATCCCCCCGGAAAAGGTGACCCGTATACCGCCTGAATAGAGAAAATCCCCCGCTTTTTCCAAAAGCCGTTCCGCGAAAATCTTTGCTCCTTTTAAATCGGTTTGGGGGAGAAGGAGGGTAAATTCTTCACCGCCGTACCGAGCGGCAATGTCTTCGGAACGGAGGTGGTTTTTAAGGATACCCGCGAACTCTTCCAGCACATGGTCGCCGGCGGTGTGGCCGTAGGTATCATTTACCTTTTTAAAGTCGTCGATGTCGAGAAGTAAAAGAGAAAACGTATGATTGTACCGCTTGGAACGGTTAATCTCGATGCACAGCTGATTGTCAAAGTAGCGGCGGTTAAAAACGCCCGTCAGGCCGTCGAGGGTGGTTTGGGCGAGCATCGTGGTATACGTGCTAAATTCGATAATTTTTGGACATTCCAGTTTCGGGTTTATATTGAGCAGATAGTCGAGCATTGCAACCCGAAAGCCCAAGGTCCTGCCCGCCGCCCGTTCGAGTTTTGCTTCGTGATGCTGTATCTGCTTGTAATGGTATTTTGCCTCTTCTTCGTCCATATCGATTTCACAAAGAAGCTTCATATACGTGGAAAAAAACTGTTCACTGTCCGACTTTTGAATATCCAGGTAACGGAGAAGCAGTGCGTCCTCACCCTGACCGCAATACAGCTTCTGCATGAGTTCATCTGCAAATTCCATACGCTCCGGATTTGACATTCCGGTTTCCCCCGCAAGTTATAGGATAGTCTATTTTTTCGTCCGGCGCAAGGGTCCTTAGGTCAGATTTTTCCGTTTTTCCGATAAAAGCATAATGTGCCGTTTTTCTTCGTCTACAATTTTCTGTGCCGCTTCTTTCGAGCCTTCGGGGGTCACATTCAGCAGTTCGTAAAAAAAGAGGAGCGTGTCTTTTTCGAAACTAATTGCAATATCAATTGCTTCTTTAATGTCTTTTGCCCCTTCGGCTGTCCGTATCGCCTTGTCTTCCCCGATGAAAAATCTGGAATCGGTGGTTGCCTTAATATATTCGCTTATGTCTTCCCAGTCTTCATCCTGAATAATCAGGTTCCCGGACATTTCACTCAATTTTTTAAAGAAGTCGTAGTGGCGCTGTTCCTCTCCGGCTAGAAATGAAAACAGCTCCCGGGTTTTTTCGTCCGGGGCCGAGTTTAGAACGGTGTTGTAGAAGGCCTTTCCGCTTTTTTCTATCTCCATGGCCATTGAAAAAATCTCCTGTTCGGACATCAGCATACTCATGACACAATTCTCCTTTTCGCAAAATTACCGTTTTCATTAGAATAAAGGAAAAATTTTACGATGACAACTAATATTGTAAGACTGGATAAGTATTTACCAAAATTAGTAATAAAAAACAATATTTCTAAAATAGCCTCTGGTACCATTTTTCTACTTTAAAAATGAGAGTTAATAAAGAGTTGGTATGAATAATTATGTCGTTATCGGTGCGGGAATAAGCGGCTGTACGGCAGCCAATAGTTTAGCGAATCAAGGCAGCAAAGTAACGTTAATCGAACGGGAAAGCACGGCGGGGGGGAAAGTCCTCGAGTACTGCTGTAAGGCGACCGATTCGTGCAGCCGGTGCGGTGTGTGCGTGGCACATACGGAACTGTACGAGGCGGTAGGCAATCCGAACGTAACGCTGATAACCGGTGCTGAAGTTACCGGCTATGCCGAAACCCCCGGAGAAACCGCGCTGCATCTTGTCCGGAAAAGTCCCTGGATTGATTACAAGAGCTGTGAATTCTGCGGAGACTGTGTTGCCGCGTGTCCGGAACAGTGTATCAGCAGGTATCAGCGGGGCGAGTTCGTTCAGTATGTTATCGATTACGCAAAGTGCCGGCTCCATAACGGACAGTCCTGCAATGCCTGCGTCAAGGCCTGTTCCGCCGGAGCGGTCCATGCCGACACTGCCGAGAAAAAAGAAACGATAACGGGGAACGGGGTCCTCGTGGCAACGGGGCACACTCCCTTCCCGGCGGAACGGAAGCCTAACTATGGGTATGTCCGGAGTGAAAAGGTGATAACGGGAGCGGAAGCCGAAGCGAGGCTTTCCGTCGATCTGGACTTAGGTGAAGCGAAAGACATTGCCTTTATTCAGTGTGTCGGTTCGAGAGACCCGGTCATCCGCCGAAATTACTGTTCCGCCGTCTGCTGTTCCTACGCCCTCCGCCTGGCCCGGATCCTCAAATACCGGGACCCGGAAATACAAGTGACCATTTACTATATCGATATTCAGAATTTCGATAAAGAATATAACCTGCTCCGGAAAGAAATTGAAGATTTAGGAGTTCATTTCCGGCGCGGTCTGCCCTTCCGGGTGGATGAACTTGCGGATGGAAAGCTCAGGTGCATGGTCGAAAACATGGAGGGTGAAGACTCCATTGTCTTTCACGACATGGTTGTCCTTTCCGTCGGTATGGGTCCGGACAGCGGGGCCGGCCGTCTCGCGGAGATACTGGGTGTCCGGCAGGATGAACACGGATTCTATGAGCCCGGCGGGGCTTCGGTGTTTGTAACCGGAACATGCCGGGAACCGCAGTCGATACCCGAATCGATGGCCGAAGCGAAAGCCGCGGCGGCGGAAATGTTGGAGGGCCGGCATGGATAAGGAAAAACATACAATCGGTGTTTTCATCAACAACGGGTGCGGAACCTCTCTCAATGCGGACGACGCGGGGCAGATAGCCGACAGTGTCTTTTTTTCCGGTCTTGTAGAGAAAAAAAATATCCTGTTTCAGAAGCAGCTTGGGAAACGGGGTATTGATTTTATAAAAGAAGAAGCGAAGAAACGGGGATTTACCAAAATCGTTATTGCCGGATATTCTCCCACATTTCATGAAAAAAGTCTGGCGGAAATAGCACGCGCTTCCGGGGTCGGCTACGGGGCCGTCAAGGCGGTGCCCCTCTTTACCGCCTGGGAGCACGCGGACAAAGACGGCTTTGTCCGGAAGTCCTCGGAAGACATTACCAGGGCAGTCCGGGCAGTGGGAGCGGTCCCGGTTTTTGAAGAAAAAGAAGTCGAACTTACCGGCAGAGTCCTTGTCGTCGGCGGCGGAGCGGCGGGAATCGAGGCCGCTGATACCTGCTCGAAATTCGGTTATGAAGTCGTGCTCATCGATCGATCCTCTTCCCTCGGAGGCGACTTGCGGCCGTGGAGCGATATTCCCTTTAGTGCCGCTCTTCCAGCTAAAGGCGTAACGGTGAAAACGAGGGCTTCACTCCTCCGTCTATCGGGTTCCGTGGGTAATTACACTGCCGTAATCGAGACTGCCGGGGAAGGGGGAACGAAACGCGAGGAAATAACCGTTGGTGCCGTTATTGTAACGGCCGGGCTGCAAACCGATATCGATCTCCCCCCGGAGCTGCATGCTCTGATGGAATCTCCCTTCGCGGAACCGATGGATCGTGTCGCGGAGAGAATAAAAAGTCTGACCGTACGGAGAGAAGTCCGGAATGTCGGTCTGCTTCTTGATTTATATGTAGACGAAACAAAGGCGAGTACCGAGATGGCCCTTGCCGTTGCAAAATCTATTCAGGAGGAAGACCGGTATCAGGTGCACATCTTTTTACGGGACGTGCGGGTTGCGGCAAAGGGGCTGCAGCAGTATTACGACGCGGTGCGGGACAGCGGCGTAAACATCGTTAAATACGATGCCGTCGATTTTCAGCCTGATGAAGAAGGAATTCACATTCAGGTGAAGGATTCGGTATTACTGCGGGATGTTGATTTCTTCTGCGATATCGTCGGTATCAGCGGATACGGTCTGCCCGGGGCGGCTGACCGGGCCCTGCTTGATATTACGGGAGTACTGCCGGATAAAACCGGAATGATGCAGGAAAACAACATCCACCTTTTCTCGGTGGACACGAATCGGCCGGGGATTTTTGTCGCGGGAGCGGTAAGGGGAACCCTTTACGTTCCGCGGGTAATCGAAGAGGCCCGGGCCGCCGCGATGTCCGTACACGGGCTCTTAGGTCCGAAAACGATGAAGGTAATCTGCAACGAAGTTCAGGTCGATCCCGACAAGTGCGTGCTCTGTTTGACATGTATTCGGTGCTGTCCCCACAAGGCGATGCATATCGACCGTGAGAACAGCGTTGCCGTCAGCTATCCCGAAGAATGTCAAAAATGTGGTATCTGTGCCGGGGAGTGCCCGGCAAAAGCAATAACCCTCCCCGAATATTCGGACGAGGTAATTATGCTGCAAGTATAAAGAACAGAAAGTGAGTTTGAAAAATGAGCGGGGATAGAAAAGAGAAAATTGTTCTCTATTGTTGTGAAAATTCAAGTTATAAGGCTTTTCAGGCCATAGAAGACAGCAAAGGACTCGATATCGTAGAGGCAGTTCCGCTGCCGTGTTCCGGGAAAATTGAGATCGGCATTATTTTAAAATCCCTGGAAATGGGATACGCGGGAGTGCTCATCTTAGGATGTCCGAAGGACAACTGTAAATTTATCCGTGGAAACTACAGGGCTGAAAAGCGGATAGAAATGGCGCGGGATTCGTTAGAGCGGGCCGGCCTTTCCCCCGACCGGGTGCACATCGATTTTCTCTCGTCGGTGGACCATCACAAGTGCCGGCAGATCATCGAAGAGATGGCGGCGCGGCTTTTTAATACGGAAGGAGCAAAAGCGTGATAACAGCGGTACAGAAACCTTTTGACGAAATATATAAAACAATTGAAGGCGCGGAGAAACTTCTCATCCTCGGCTGCGGCACCTGTGTAACCGTCTGTATGGCCGGGGGAGAAAAGGAAGTGGGCGTGCTCGCATCGCTTATTCGCCTGGCAAACAAAGAACGGGGTGTTTCCATGGAGATTATGGAAGACACTATCGAACGGCAGTGCGACAAAGAGTTTTTCGACGATGTCCGGGACAAAATCGAAGAGGCGGACATGGTCCTGTCCATGGCCTGCGGCGTAGGAGTACAGTATTGCAGCGAGGTTTTTGAAGGAAAACTCGTGCTGCCGGCCTTGAATACCAAGTTTTACGGAACAAATATCGATGTCGGTGTCTGGTCCGAGCGGTGTGCCGGCTGCGGGGACTGTGTGCTCGAAAAGTTCGGCGGTATTTGCCCGGTTTCGCGCTGTTCGAAGAGTTTATTGAACGGCCCCTGCGGAGGATCGCAGGACGGGATGTGCGAAGTCGATCCCGAAAACATAGAATGCGCCTGGCAATTGATATATGACAGAATGAAGGCCCTCGGCCGGCTCGACCGGCTGGAAGAAAACGAGCCGGTGAAGGACTGGAGTCCCGGCCGCGACGGCGGGCCCGGAAAAATAACACGGGAAGATATGACATTATGAACGGATTAAAATCTGGCAGTAACTTGGAAAAAGTGTTTGCCGCGGGTGAATTTGCAGTAACGTCCGAGCTCGGTCCTCCGAAGAGCGCCGATGTGGAGCTGGTAAGGACAAAAGCCGGATACCTGAAGGGCTATGTCGATGCCGTCAATATAACGGACAATCAAACGGCTATCGCCCGGATGTCCTCAATCGGCGCCGGTCTGCTTGCGATGCAGGAAGGTCTGGAACCTCTAATCCAGATTACCTGCCGGGACCGGAACCGTATTGCCATTCAGAGCGATATCCTTGGAGCGGCGGCGCTGGGCATTAAAAACATCCTGGCCCTTACCGGGGACCATCAGACATTCGGAAACCACAGTACCTGCAAGAATGTGTACGACATGGATTCCATCCAGCTCGTCGGACTCATGAAGGGAATGCGGGACGACAAACAGTTTGTCAACGGCGAGGAAATTCGCAACACAAAGAAATCGGAAATTGTGGAGCCGAAAATTTTCATCGGTGCCGCGGCGAACCCCTTTGGCGACCCCTTCGAGTTTCGGGTAATCCGGCTTGCGAAAAAAGTCAACGCGGGCGCGGATTTCATTCAAACGCAGTGTATTTACGACATGGAGCGCTTTGAAAAGTGGATGCAGGGGGTACGGGAACGGGAACTGCACAAACGGGTAAAAATTATGGCGGGCGTTACGCCGCTGAAATCGGTACGAATGGCCGAGTATATGCGGGACGGCGTTGCCGGACTAACGGTGCCGGACTATTACATCGAGCGCCTCGCGAAGGTTACCGAAGGGAAGGACAAAACGGAAGCATCGAAAGCGGCCGCGGATGAAGGTATTAAAATGTGCGTCGAACAGATTAAACGGTTCCAAGACATGGAAGGGATCGCCGGCGTGCACATCATGGCGATTGAATGGGAAAAACGGGTGCCTGAAATTGTGGAGGCCGCGGGATTGGCGTCCCGTCCGAAGGTATAGGAAGGAAAAGATAGTTATGGAAAAAATAGTTGTAGATAAAACATTGGACCCGAATTTTAAATATGAAATTGCCGAGCGTCCGGGCGGAGAAAACATCCGGAAATGTTTCGCCTGCGGCACCTGTACGGCGGGATGCCCTGCGTTTCACGCGGACCATGAATATAACCCCAGGAAAATTATCAGAAAAATTCTGTTAGGTATGCGGGAGGACGTTCTGCAGTCTCCGGTTATTTGGCTGTGTCAGCAGTGCTACGCCTGTTCTTCGAACTGTCCTCAGGACGTCGATTTTTCGCATATTATGATGGCTGTCCGGGACATCGCGGTACAGGAGGGATATTATCCGACGGACCGGCTGGAAAAGGTCGAGGACATCGGTATGGCCGCCAACATATTCCGGGGGAATTGCGTGAAATTTCTCATGGGGGACAAGAGTATCGGGAAAGACGAAATTCTGCAGCATGTGAAGAACGTACTTTCGAAGATCGAAGAGGAGAGATAACACCATGGCTAGCAAGGGTAAAACCGGTTCGGTAATGGTGCTTGGCGCGGGAATTGCCGGTGTGCAGGCGTCTATGGATCTTGCCGACAGCGGTTTCAAGGTGCATCTTATTGAACGGAACCCATCGATCGGCGGCGCAATGGTGCAGCTGGACAAGACGTTTCCAACCAACGACTGTTCCATGTGCATTGTCTCTCCGAAGCTCGTAGAGGCCAGCCGGCATAACAATATCGAACTGCACACCTATACGGAAATGGAAGAGATTTCCGGTGAAGCAGGCGCGTTTACGGTTAAACTGAGGCACAAAGCCCGGAGTGTCGATGCCGACAAGTGTACCGGCTGCGGAAACTGCATGGCAGCTTGTCCGGTACGCCAGGTGGTCCGGGTGCAGCCGAAGTATGAGCAGGAAGTTACCGAGGAAGTTATAAAAACCGACGAAGTTATCGACCGCTGCGGAGAAGACCGGGAAGCGCTTATCCAGGTGCTGCAGGAAACGCACGAGGTGTTCAATTATCTTCCGGAGGCCGCGCTGCGGCGGATTTCTCTGCGGCTGCGAATTCCGTTTTCCGAAGTGTTCGGAACGGCAAGTTTCTATAAGGCCTTTTCCCTCGAACCGAAGGGGAAACATATTGTTCAGGTATGCGTGGGGACCGCCTGCCATGTCCGCGGTGCCGGATTGGTATTGGAGGAACTGGAAAAAATCCTGAGCATCCAAGCGGGAATGACCACCGAAGACGGGCTGTTCAGTCTGGAGACGGTCAACTGTCTCGGTGCCTGCGCCCTCGGGCCCATTGTCTGCGTGGACGGTGAATACCACGGAAACATGAATATGGGGAAGGTCCCGAAGTTAGTCGATACATACGCGAAAAGGGAATAGTGTGATGGATACATTAACGGACCCCGCTGCGCTGACAAAATACCGCGAACAGCTGGAACGGAGCGCGGACAAAAACAAGCGGGAAATAATAATTACTACAAACGCGACCTGCTGTATTCTTCAGGGAAGCAAGGAAGTGACCCGGGCGTTTCAGGAAGAAATTGAAAAGCAGGATTTATCCGGGAGTATAGAGCTGAAATTGACCGGCTGTCTCGGTTTTTGTGAAATTGAAACAATGGTCCTCATACCGGACCGGGATGTTTTGTATCAGAAAGTAAAGCCGGAAGACGTGCCGGACATTATCGCGAAAACGGTGCAAGAGGGTGAAATGATACCGCGCCTCTTGTACAAGGACCCGCAGACGAAGGAAAAACGGAAAAACCGGGACGAAATGGCCTTCTACCGAAAACAGAACCGGCTTATCCTCGGAACGAATGAATTGATAGATCCGGTCAGTATGGACGACTACATCCGGGCCGGAGGGTATTCCGCCCTGGCGGAAGTGCTTTCCGGAATGAAGCCCGCGGAAGTCATCGACGGGGTCCGTGCTTCGGGCCTGCGGGGCAGGGGCGGCGGCGGCTTTCCGGTGGCGGT
>CAZSGZ010000048.1:16229-18361 GCA_964606455.1 uncultured Spirochaetales bacterium | reverse complement strand
GAAATTCAAGTAACCGAAACAGTAAAGGAGTAAGGAAGTATGCAATATTTTACCGAACAGGCGCCGACACACCGTGAGGCCATTGAACGCATCAAGGAAAAATTCGGACAGCAGGCCCGTATACTGACACACCGAAGGGTAAAATTGGGGGGGTTTTTAGGGATGTTTCAGAAAGAAGGAGTTGAGGTGACCGGTTTTGTTTCCGACCAGTCCGTAAAGAAAAACGGGATCAATGTGGATGAAGAGAAGCGAAAAATCCTCGAAACGATCAAAGGGGACAATAAAGTACTGGAGACCCTGTTAGAGGAAGTAAAGGTCATTAAAGAAAATGTAATGACCGGACGGGGCCCGGAAGAAAACTTCCATCCGAGTTTACGGAAAATTACCCTCCTGCTGGAAAAAAACGATTTTACCGCCTCCTATATCCGGGAAATGACGGCGAAATGCAGACGGAACTTCTCCTTAGAGCAGCTCGACGAATATGAAAAAGTCGAATCGAAAGTTTTCGCTTGGATTAAGGAGTCCATCCCCCTCTTTGCACCCGAGGAAACGGAGACGAAGCCGAAGGTAAGCATTCTCGTCGGCCCTACCGGGGTGGGAAAGACAACCACTATCGCAAAACTGGCGGCGGTTTTCGGTATCGGAACAAAGGATGAAAAACCCGTTAGTGTACGGATGCTCACCGCCGACAACTACCGGATCGGGGCGAAAAAACAGCTGGAGACCTACGGAGACATTATGGGAATACCTGTAGCGGGGATCGAGACGTATCAGGACTTCAAGAAAAAATTGGCCATTTTTTCCGACGCGGACCTCATTCTCGTGGATACGACGGGGAAGAGCCCCCGGAACCACAAAGGACTGGCGGAAATGCAGGAAATACTGGACGCATGCGGGTCCGCGGCGGAAATACATCTTACCATCAGCGCGACAACGAAGGAATCGGATATGGAGGAAATAATGCGGCAGTTCGAGCCTTTCCACTACTCTTCGGTTATTTTGACAAAACTGGACGAAACGGTACACATCGGCAGCCTCATCAGCGTGCTCGCGGAAAAACAGAAACCGGTAAGTTTCCTTACCTTCGGACAGGGGGTCCCGCAGGACATTGAGAAGGCCGCCGCCGACAGACTCATGAAGTATCTGGAAGGGTTCGGCGTCCCTTTGGAGGATACGGAAATGCTTGAAGCCGGATTACAGGTGAAGTGAGGAGAGACGCATGGCCGATCAAGCTGAAAAACTGCGGGAAATGATGAAAGAACGGAAAAACGGCGGCGGGAAAAAAACGAATACCCGGGTAATTGCCATTACCTCGGGGAAAGGGGGAGTAGGGAAGACGAACATCTCCATCAACCTGGCCCTTGCCTACGCGGAACTTGGGAAAAAGGTCATCGTACTGGACGCCGACTTGGGACTTGCCAATGTTAACGTGGTCCTGGGGGTCATCCCAAAGTACAACCTGTATCATTTAATCCGGAAACAGAAGACAATGAAGGAAATTATCCTCGATACCAATTACGGAATTCAGATTGTCGCCGGTGCGTCGGGATTTTCGAAGGTTGCAAATTTGAGTGAAGAGGAACGGAAGACCTTTATCGATGAACTCTCCGCCCTGGAAACGGCGGACATCCTTATTGTGGATACCGGGGCAGGGGTTTCTAACAATGTATTGTCCTTTATCGCCGCGGCGGACGACGCGCTGATCATTACCACCCCGGAGCCGACAGCCATTACCGACGCTTACGGCATTATTAAAATTATCGCAACGGAGATCAACAACCTCAATTTGGGCCTTAAATTAATTGTCAACCGGGTAAAAAGCATTTCCGAAGGGAAAAAAGTGGCGGCCCGGGTCATCAATATTGCAAGCCAATTCCTGAATTTGAAAGTTGATTATTTAGGATGTGTTTTTGATGACCAGAGTGTACAGCAGGCGGTAATAAAACAGCGGCCGTTTCTGGTAACCGATTCCAAGGGGAAAGCGGCAATTTGTGTAAAACATTTGGTGAGCAGGCTGGAAAACGTGGAATACAAAGAAGGAAGCGGGGTTTCCCGCTTTTTGAAGAAACTAATGCGGAGAAATGGATAAAATAGATAACTTGACGGGTATAATATTTTACCATACTCTATAT
>CAZSGZ010000048.1:0-16219 GCA_964606455.1 uncultured Spirochaetales bacterium | reverse complement strand
AGGGAAGGCAATTTTGTGGAGATACATTGGAAAACAGTTGCTGTTTTTGGAGGAATTGGGTTTTTTCTTTCCCTGCTGGTAGGCGCCGTCAGCGGCGTCTCTTTCGGTACAGTATTGCTCCGGGGCGTGATAAGCGCCGCGGTTTTCGGCGGAATCGGGTTGGGGCTGAATGTGCTTATAGGGAAATTTCTGCCCGGCTTAGTCGGGGATGAAGCCGGAGAAGAGCAGGCAGAGGAAGATGAAACGGGGGGAGTGGACATTGTTATCGAAGAGGAGGTCCCGCGGACCGTTTCGGAAGCCGCGGCGCTTTCAGCCGATGACGATTCCGACGAATCTCTTGAAGAGGGTTCTTCATTTGTAGAAGAGGTGGAAGAGGCTTCTTCGGATGAGACAGGCCCCTCCGCGGAGCTTTCGAAAGCCGGGAACGGGGTATCCGCCGAGAACGGAGACGAATCGGACGAAGCGGACGAGATGGAAGAAGTAGAAGAACTGGAAGAAGCAGATGAAGACGGCGCCGGCGTACAGGCGGCGGGAGTTGACGGAGAGGTCGACTCCCTTCCCGATATCGGCGATTTTTCCGGTTCCTTCTCCACGGGAGGCGATTATGACGGGGAAGACGGCGGCGATACACTGCAGTCCGTGGAATATTCCTCCGGAGGGAACGCCCCCGTTGAAATTTTGGGCCAGGAAGAAAGTCCGGAAAATGTCGCTAAAGCGGTGCAAACTATGTTGAAGAGGGAATAGGCGATGGGCGAGAAGCTTTTAGAGGAAAAAACCGAACAGCAATTGTGGAAAAAATATAAGAAAACGAAGGACCCGAAAATACGGGACAAATTCGTACGGCAGTACGCTCCCTTAGTAAAGTATGTGGCGGGGAAAGTGGCAATCGGAATGCCCCACAATGTTGAATTTGACGATCTTGTCGGTTTCGGTGTATTCGGACTCTTCGATGCCATTGAAAAATTCGACCCGGAAAAGCATGTTAAATTCAAGACTTACGCCGTTACAAGGATCCGCGGTGCGATTTTCGACGAACTCCGTTCCATCGACTGGGTCCCGCGCAGTGTGCGGCAGAAGAGCAGAGAAATAGAGGACACCATCCACCACCTTGAATCCTCTTTAGGCAGGTCGGCCAGCGACGAGGAAATTGCCAAAGAGATGAATATGAACATGGATGAATTCCAGAAGACAATGATGAAGGTGAGCGGGACTTCGATCCTGTCGTTGAATGACGTGTGGTATAACGACGATGAAAGCGACAAGGTGACCATTGTCGACAGCATCGAGTCGCCGAATAGTCTGAATCCGGATACCATTGTCGAGAAAGAAGAAATGAAGCGGGTAATTGTGGAAGCGATAAGCGAGCTGCCGGAGAAGGAGAAAAAAGTACTTGTATTGTACTATTACGAAGACCTTACATTAAAGGAAATTGGACAGGTTTTAGAGGTTACGGAATCGCGGATTTCACAGCTTCATACAAAGGCGATAATGCGGCTTCGGTCCAAATTAACGAATATCAAAAAAGGGATTCTGTAGAGGGGGGGCGGTGTATGCCGGAAATTTCACAGATACGTGAATACATGAAAAAGCAATTGGAAACGGACAAGTCTATCCGGCGTATCCCTGTTTCCGCCCCGACCATTGAAGAGGCCCTGAAGGAAGCGTCGGTAGAGCTCGGCGCGCCGGTAAAGCGTCTCGAATACGAGGTTGAAGATTCCGGAAGCCCCGGGGCATTCGGCTTAGGCCAGCGGAACTGCCGGCTTACTGTCTGGATTGCCGTGAAGGAAGTGAAGGTGGAGGAGTTCGGCGACGACATCGGCGGCGATTTCAGTTTCGAAGAAAGTTTCGAGTCGCAGCCGAAGGACGTCGACGGAGAAGCCTTGGTCCGTCTTGCCCCGGAAGGAGTGCTCTTAAAGGTAACGCCTCCCATCGGAAGGGGGCAAAAGGTCGGCGTAAAACAGGCTACAGCCCTTTTGAAAAACCGCAACGCCGTCAATATCGACGAGGAAATGGTCAAAAACGTCGTGAAGCAGAGCGACGGGGAGTACATAAAAGTGGCGGAGTTCGATTACAACCCCATGAACGACGCCGCCTTGACGGTGGATATTATCGATTTTGAAATGCAGGCCACCATAACGGTACAGGCTCCGGGGCCCGGCGGCACCGACCTTTCCATGGATTCCATTATCGGCGCGCTGAAGAACAACAGCGTTATTCACGGGTATATAGACGATGTTATTGCCGAATTTGTCGACCATCCGAAGTATAATTTTCCCGTTACCGTGGCCGAGGGGACAAAGCCGAAAAACGGCGCCGATGCGAAGATCATTTACAATTTCGAAACTGATACCGACAAGGTGCGGCTGAAGGAATCGGACGGGAAGGTCGATTTCAAGGAGCTGAATAAAATACAAAACGTCGTGGAGGGGCAGCTTTTGGCGAAAAAGGTGCCCGCCGAATCCGGTGAGGACGGCCGGACGGTAACGGGTAAAGTGCTCCCCGCGAAGCCGGGGGCGGACAAGGAGCTGGGAATCGGGAAAAATGTCAAGCTTTCCGACGACGGTCTTTCCATTGTGGCCGCCACAAACGGCCAGGTGCTGCTGCTAAGCGGAAAAGTCAACGTAGAACCCGTTTACGTCGTTCAGGGAGACGTGAACATGAAAACGGGAAACATCACCCATTTAGGCACAATCATCGTCAAAGGAAACGTGGAGGACGGGTTTGTCCTGAAGGCCTCCGGAAATATCGAGATTTACGGTACCGTTGGAAAATGCAAGCTCGACGCGGAGGGAGATATCATTGTACACCAGGGAATTACCGGGAAGAGCGAGGGGGAAATTTTTTCCGGAAGGACGGTGTGGTCGAAGTTTATCGAAAACACCAACGTGGAAGTGGGGGAGAATGTGGTCGTTACCGACGGTATTATCAACTCCCAGGTGGACGCGAACAAGAAGGTTGTCTGCATGAGCCACGGTAAGCGGGCGAAAATTGTCGGTGGAAGGATTCGCGCCGCGGAAGAAGTTATCGCGGAGACTTTCGGTTCACTGTCCGGGTCGGAAACAGTTATCGAAGTAGGCTACGATCCCAAGAGCAAGGCACGAATGGCGGAATTGGTTGAGGAAAAGGAAGCGATGGAAAAGGAGCTTGAAGACCTGAACCTGAACATCCACACGCTGGCAAAGCAGAAGAAGGTACGAAAGAAGCTGCCGGAAGACAAGGAGAAATTTTTACGGGAACTTGTCCTTACGAAGAAGGAAAAAGACGCTTCCATGGAGAAGATCGACGGTGAGATGAAGGAGATCCAGGACTATCTGGCGTCTCTAAAGTCGATAGGAAGGGTTTCTGCCTCAAAGCGGGTCTATCCGGGGGTAAAAATTTACATTAAAGAGGCCTTCCTGAATGTGCGGAACGAATTCAAGGCGGCGGCGTTCATTAACGAGAACGGCAACGTGAAGGTGACCAAATATGAAGAACCGGAGGAGGACTACTCCAGGAGCGATTAATGCCGATACAGCCCATCGATTTACAAAACATGTTTCTCAGAATGAGCCAAATCGGCAAGGAGCAGGCGGAGCAGCGGAATATCGCGGCGCAGCAGCAGGCCGCCCAGGGAAGCGAGTTTGTCAAGGAGACGGAGCATAAGGACCACAGCGTCAATAAAGCCGACGATCTTCCCGACGGGGCTGAAAAAACCGATGAAGACGGGAAACGGAAGGGCGGAGAAGAACAGTCGGAACAGAAGAAACGGGAGCACGCCGGGGACGACGGGGAGAACAAGAAAAGCAGATATTTAGAAGACCCGGACCTAGGGCACCATATCGATATTTCCGGGTAGAGGCGTGAAGGGCATTGCAATTGTTATCGGCATAAACATTATTGCCCTTTTCGGGGTGTTTTTCTTTTTTAAGCGGCGGATAGATAAGTCGCTGCGCACCGAGGAGGTTGTCCGGACCATTCGGGAAGAAATAGAGCAGTTAATTGTAGAATTGAACCAAACGACAAACCGGAACGTCGCAATTATCGAAGAACGGATCAATGAATTAAAAAAGGTGACCGCCTCGGCCGATAAACAAATTAAGATACTGAACAAAGAAGTGCGGAACAAGGAAAAGGAAAGTGAAACGTATCTGCATATAAAGCCGTCCCCCGCCGCACCCAAAAGGGAGGAGCAGGCAGAGGCGAAGGTCGGTACCAGGGAACAGGTGCTGTCCATGTTTCACCGGGGCTCGGGGACAGAAGACATTTCCAAGGAGTTAGGTATTACCGTTGCTGAAGTGGAACTGATTATTTCGTTAAGCAGCAGACGAGGATAGAGAATGAAAAGAATAATCGGCATCGATTTAGGAACAACAAATTCAGCAGCGGCGTTCTTGGAAAACGGCGAGGCGAAAATTATACCGAACGACCGGGGAAACAGAATAACGCCGTCCATTGTGTCGGTGTTAAACGACGGCGATTTAATGGTTGGAGAGGCCGCGAAAAACCAGGCGGTGGTCCACGCGAATAATACCGTTGTGTCGGTGAAACGACACATGGGGTCTTCGAAGACTTTCAACATCAATAAAACCGACTATACTCCGGAACAGATCAGCGCCTATATTTTGGGAAAACTGAAGCAGGACGCGGAAAACTATCTTGGAGAGGAGCTCCCGGCGGCGGTAATAACCGTACCGGCCTACTTTTCCGAGAAGCAGCGGAGGGCGACGGTGGAAGCAGGGAAACTGGCGGGGTTTACGGTAAAACGGATTATCAACGAGCCCACGGCCGCCGCTCTGGCATATGCCTACGAGGTAGCGGAAAACAGCAATATCCTGGTTTACGATTTAGGCGGAGGGACTTTCGACGTTACCTACCTGGTGAAGGAAGGGCGCAATTTTTCGGTTAAGGCGACCTGCGGGGACAACAATTTAGGGGGGGTCGATTTTGACGAACTCCTTCTGAAGAAGGTTTTACGGGATTTTTCCGAAAAAGCGGGCATCGATTTGGAAAAAGACAAAATTATTATGCAGCAGCTCCGGGAACATGTGGAGCGGGCGAAAATAGAACTCTCATCGCGGAGCAGCGCCCATGTTGCAATGCCTTTTATCGCCGGCAGCGGCGGGCCGGTCCATGTAAGCTGCACCATTACCCGGGGCGACTTCGAGGCGCTTATTCAGGACCGGATAGAAAAAACCGTCGAGCTCGCCCTGCAGACGGTACGGGACGCCGGCGCAAAGCCTTCCGACGTGGGGAGCCTTATTTTAGCCGGCGGATCGAGCAGGATCCCTCTTGTAAAAAACCTTCTTGCGGGGGCGTTTCACATCGAAGCGGAAAAAAAGATAAATCCGGAGGAGGTGGTTGCCTTAGGGGCCGCTATTCAGGCTTCCATCCTCGCAGGAGAGGCGGATGAAATCGCCTTACAGGATATTACCCCCTTCTCCTTAGGTCTAGAAATTGAAGGAGGCAGGTTTCACCGCATCCTGGACAAAAACACCCCTATACCGACCAGGGCATGCAAAGTGTTTACCACAGTAAGCGACAACCAGTCATCGGTGGAGATCCATGTCCTGCAGGGGGAGGAGATGGAAAGCAGCGGGAACACATCCCTCGGACGCTTTCTTCTTTCAGGCATTAGGACGGGGAAACGGGGAGACCCGCGGATACGGGTAAATTTCGATATCGATGCCGACGGAATACTCCACGTTCGGGCGCGGGATATCGATACCAAGTCGGAACAGCGGGTTTCCATGACCGCCGGTTTCGGCAGCGGCGGGGAGGACGATTCGGACGTCGGTTTTGCCGAGCTGAAAAACAGGACCGAATCGCTTATTAGCAGGATCGAAGGCCTGCTGTTCAGGGGACAGCGAAGTATCGACCGGAATTTTCAGCGGGAAATTAACGATGTCATCAAAAAGACAAATGACGCCCTGTACAAAAAGGAGCGGCAAAAACTTTTGGAACTGAAAATTGAACTCGAAACAATTATCGGGGAGTTGACTGCAATCGCCCATATCGAAGAGGAGCTGACGGGATGACTGCCTTCGAGATGTACCGGATTTTAGGGCTCCGGTACGGCGCTTCGGCGGAGGAGATAAAAGATGCCTACCGTCAGCTGGTAAAAAAGTACCATCCCGATGTAACTAAGACAAACAGCAGCGGACTGCAGCTGGCGAAGGTCATTGAAGCGTATAAAACGCTCATCGTAACAAGCCGGAGCAAAAACGTAGTCGAGTTTCCGGTCAGCAAAAAAACGGCAGGGTCTGCCGCCCCGGCGGACACGGCACCGCGGGCGGATATTTTCAGCCTCGGCAAGCTTTTGGAAAACGGAAGAACCGTGGGAATGCGGGCTTTTGCCGCCCGGAGCCTGGGCAACACGGGAAAACGGACAGCATACGCCTTCCTTCGGAAGGCGCTGTACGATTCGTCGGACCTGGTGGTGAAAACCGCCGTAGAGGCAATCGGGAACCTGAAAATAAGCCAGAGCTGCGGAGAGCTGGCTTCCACCTTTTCACGGGGCAGCCGGGAGGTCCGGGAATCGGTCTTGGCGGCGGTGGAAAAAATCGGCCCCCGCGGCGGGTTTCAGGACATTGTCGAGACGGCGAAACGTGACCCGGATTTTTCAATTAGAAGCATGGCGCGGCGGATGACTTCCGCCGCCGAGAAGGCGGTTTCGGATGGGTAAAACGGCACAGTTAACGGACATGTTTTTCGAGGATGCCAGGCGGTTTATTCGGGAACTCTCCTCTTTAGCGGAGATCCTGAAAGAATCACCGCAGCGGCAGGACATTATCGATAACGCTTTCCGGGCGGCCCACTCGATGAAATCGGAATCAGCCTATCTGCGGTATCAGAACATTGCCGACGAGTGCAACAGCCTTGAAAATTTGCTGGAAAGCTATAAAAACCGAAGCTTCACCCCGGAAATCCACAACCGGCTCCGTTCCGGTATCGAAACGCTGGAAGAGTTAGTGGAACAGGAGCGGGGAAGGCCGCGGGAACAGGAAGTGAAAAGCGGCGCCGGTCAGCCCCCGGCCTTTCAATTTAACGATTTCGAACAGCAGCTGATACGGGAGGCGAAGGAACGGCGGGAGAACCTCTACCGGCTTTACTGCGAAATTGACCCGTCGGAAAAAATGGTCTATCCGCGCCTGTTTCTTCTTATCAGCAATTTGGAGATGGAGGTAAATGTCATAAAAACGGTGCCGGAACTGTCGGAAGAAATTGAACCGGACCAGGACATTCAGATTTTTTTCTCAAGTGCCTTAGATGAGAAAGAAATTTACCGCCTTATTTCCATCGATCAGATTGCACGGACGGAATTGACCCGGCTCAATTACAATTCAATCTTCCGGATAAAGCAGAAACCGGCGGGGCAGGAACCGCGGGAATATCCCGAACCGCAGGTACTGCGGGTAGATTCGGCGAAGTTTGAAGAGTTGAAAGGCGGCATCGAAGAGGTGGAGCTCTTTGCCCGGGAACTTGCCGCGGGGACGGAGGCCCCGGAACTTCGTGACAATCCGAACATTATCAAAATCGGAGAGCTTACGGGACATATCAGCCGGGTAATGCAGCGTCTTTACCTTATATCGCTCCGTGACGAGATGGAGGCGCTGAAAACGTTCGCTTTGGATTTAGCTGCGAAACTTGGAAAAAAAATCGAGGTGTATATAACCGGGGCGAATTTTGAAATCGACACCCGCTTTTTGGACATTCTATCCGACGTGCTGGTGCATCTCGTTCGAAACGCCGTCGACCACGGCATCGAGGAACCCCGGGAACGCGGCATGTTTCAAAAAGAAGAAACGGGTATGCTCGTGCTTTCGGGGTTCAAGCACGGCGACCGGGCGGTTATCCAGGTTTTAGACGACGGAAAGGGAATTGCGGCCGAAGAAATTCGCAAGCAGGCCGAGAATCAGGGAATTTCCGTAGGTCCGACTGGAAAACAAGACCTGCTGGATGTTCTTACCCGGCCGGGATTTACAACACGTGAGACGGCAACGGGGGATTCCGGCCGAGGCTACGGCCTGGACATTGCGGCGGGGAAACTGCGGGAAATACCCCACTCGGAGATGCGGATGTGCGGCAAGCCCGGAAGCGGGACGGTGTTTACCCTTGTTATCCCAGCCGGGGTCACCAACGTGGAGCTGGTCGTTGCAAAGCACTCGAACCGGCAGATCTGCTTTCAGAAAAATTACGTACTTTCCATAAATCCCCTCGACCAAACGCGGTTCGCCCGCGGAAGCGACGGGAAACTGGAGTACGGCGGAGTGCCGGTATATACCGAACACGGCCGCGTAACCCGGGGAGACGCGGCCCCGGCGGAAAAATACGGGGTGGAGATGGAGTATCTGGAAAAGCGGGGAATTGTTCTGGTTGACGAGGTCCTCTTCGAGAAAGAAATTTTCGAACGGCAGATCCTAAAGGACCGGGAGGTCGAGCCCCACCTCTACGCCCTCTCCTTAGGCGGGCAGGAAAACTACTACGTAGTAAGCCCGAGCCTCATCCTTCACGCCTAAGCCTTGCACCGCTATTCCCGGAACTTTTCTTCAACCAGGGTGTTCGCACGGTCGATGAATGCGCGGTCCGACAGGCGCCGGGCAGTTACAACATGCAGGGCGTCGAGAATACATATTTGGCTGGTCCGGGAGGAAACCGCCGCGGCCCGGGTCAGGTTTTCGGAAAAGGCGGTACAGAGAAAGATGTCCGTACCTTCCGCCAAGGGGGATGCGGGATAGTTTGAAATACCGACGGTCAGCGCTCCCTGTTCCCGTGCCGCCGCCGCGGCGCTGTTCGTTATAACGGTCCGGCCGGAGTGGCTCAGCGCTACCAGTACGTCTCCTGTTCCAAGCAGGGAAGCATTCAGCATCATTTCAATCGGCTCCCGGTACGCGGCGGTCTGCAGCCCAAGATGGGTAAACCGGAGGGAAGCGTCGCCCGCGATATAACCCGAACTGCCGACTCCGATAAATAGGACCTTCCCGGCCTCGCCGATTGCAGCAGCCGCCCGGATGAGCTCCCGCAGGTCTACCATCCGCAGGGTGTCCTGCAGACTCCTGATATTGCCGCCGAACACCTTTTGAATGCAGGTTTCATCGGAATCATCACCTTGGATCCCTTCAAAAACCGCCGCAACATCCGAGTCGATCCTTCGGGCGAGCTGGATTTTCATTTCCTTGAAATTCCCGCATCCGGCCCTGTGCGCAAGCCGCGTAACGGAGGCCACGCTGGTTTTTCCCTCCTCGGCAAGTTTATGGATAGACAGAAAGGGGACTTCCCCGGGATGATCAATAATATATTCGGCCACCCGTTTTTCAGAAGCCGGTAAATCGTGGAGCAGGGTCTGCAATGTTACAATAATATCCGCCATACTGATATTATTGCACAGGTGAAAAATTTTACAAGACATATTGACAAAAAAAATGTAATTATGTATCGTAAATATTAATAATTAAAGTAACAAAGTTACAAACCGGAGGAGATTATTGTTTGAAGACAGACGGATTGTTGATTTAAGCCATGTACTGGTGCCCGGGAAGGAAGAGTACGGCCTAAAGCTGATTACCCACAATACCGCCGATCTATACCCCCAATACAAAGTGGACAAGGACACCTGGTATATTCTTCAGTCGATCAACATGGGTTCCCACTGCGGGACCCATATCGAGTTTCCCTACCACCATAATCGTCACGGGATGGATGCCGGGTCTTTTCCTTTGGACAGGCTGATCGGTCCCTGCCTTCTTTTTGATTTTACGTGGAAAAATAAAAATGAAGCCGTTACGCGGGAGGAGATCGATGCCGCCGGCATCGCGGACCCGGAGCTGCGGATTTGTCCGGGGGACATGGTAATGTTCAATTTCGGGGTAAGCGGTACCTACGGGACCGAAAAGGGGCACGATCGGCCCTACATCACGGAAGACGCAATCCATTGGCTCGCCGACGAAAAAAAAATTAACCTGGTCGGTTCGGACGCGTCGGGAATCGAGGTGAAGGGCGTGCCGAACCAGCCGAACCATCAGTACTTGATGGACCGGGGGATACCGATTATTGAGTTTGCCAACAACCTCGACGCGCTGCGGAAAAAGCGGTTTACCCTGTTTGTGCTGGCACTGCCCATCGAAGGGCTCGACTCATGCCCGGTGCGGCTGATAGCGGTTGAATAACACGAGGAGAAAAAAATGGATAAAAAGCTTGGGCTTACACTGCTGGAAACGATGATTATGTGCAGACGCTTCGAAGAGAAGCTGTTTGAACTCTTTTCCACCCGGATCATGCCGGGAACAATGCATCAGTACAATGGTCAGGAGGCGGTTGCCTCCGGGGTATGTGCCCACTTAGACAAGGACGATTATGTAACCAGTACCCACCGGGGACACGGCCACTGCATTGCCAAGGGCGCGGACGTGAACGCCGTTATGGCGGAGATGTTTGCCAAATCCACGGGATGCTGCAAGGGGATGGGGGGATCGATGCATATCGCCGATTTCAACGTGGGTATGCTCGGAGCGAACGGCATCGTCGGCGGGGGAATCCCCATCGCCGTCGGGGCGGGACTTACCTGCCGCTACCGGAAGCAGGGGAACCGGTCGAAGGTCTCCGTTGCGTTTTTCGGCGACGGGGCGACAAACGAAGGAGCATTTCACGAGTCGGTAAACCTCGCCGCGGTATGGCGGCTGCCGGTGCTGTTCGTTATCGAAAACAATCTGTACGGGTTCAGCACCCATTACAAGCGGACCATGCTCCTCGACGATGTTGCCGAGCGGGCACGGGCCTACGGCATTCCCGGTATAATTGCCGACGGAATGGACGTGGAGGACGTGTACGAAAAGGCAGGCAGCCTCATCGACAGCGCCAGGGCGGGAAATGGTCCCGCGCTATTGGAGTGTAAAACCTACCGTTTCCGCGGACACAGCAGGTTTGAAGACCCCACCTACCGGACCAAAGAAGAATGCGAGGAGTGGAAAAAGAAGGACCCGATCGAGCAGTACAGCGTCCGTCTGACGGAACAGTTCGGCGTGGACAGTGGTGAATTCGATGCAATTGAACAGAGGACGTCGGAACGTTTGGAAGAGGCGGTGCGGTTCGCGGAAACGAGCCCGGACCCTTCTCCGCAGGATTACAAAAAATATATATTTGCCTAAGCAAGGAGTCAAATGATGCCTGTAACGACCATAGTCGAGGCGCTGAAAGCAGCACTTATTGAAGAGATGGACCGGGACGACAGCGTTGTCGTTTTCGGAGAAGATATTGCCGTATTCGGCGGGGCCTACCGGGTTACCGAGGGGCTGCTGGACAGGTACGGAGAAGAGCGGATAAAGGACACCCCCATATCTGAAATTGCCATAGCCGGCGCCGCAGTGGGAGCGGCAATGACGGGCCTGCGGCCGGTGGCGGAGTTTCAGTTCAACGATTTCATGGCCTGCGGCATGGACCAGATCTGCAACCAGGCGGCAAAAATCCGCTTCATGATGGGCGGACAGGTAAAGGTCCCCCTCGTGTTCCGGGCTCCCATGGGGGCCACCGGCCGGGCTGCGCAGCACAGCCAGTGTCTCGAGGCCTGGTTTATGCACACCCCGGGGCTTAAGGTGGTCCTGCCGGCCACCCCGTATGACGCCAAGGGCCTGCTGAAGGCGGCCATACGGGACGACAATCCGGTTATTATGCTCGAGCACAAGCTCCTGTACGGGGCAAAGTCCCCGGGGGGAAAAGCGCAGACCGCGGTCAACGACTTAGGAGACGCCTTTACCCCCGCGCCGGACGAGGACTATATCGTTCCCTTAGGTGTGGCCGATATCAAGCGGGCGGGCAGGGACGTTACCATCGTTGCCACCAGCATGATGCTCCACAAGGCGCTGAAAGCGGCGGCGGAATTGTCGAAGGAGGGAATTGAAGCTGAAGTTCTCGACCCTCGCACCCTCGTGCCCCTAGACAGGGATGCCATTATCGAGTCGGTGAAAAAAACAGGGCGCCTTGTTGTGGCAAGTGAGGATGTTCTTACCTGCGGATTTACTTCCGAGGTCGCCGCCTGTGTCGCCGAAGAGGCAGCCTACTACCTCGAAGCGCCGGTAAAGCGGGTGGCGGTACAGGACACCCCCATCCCCTTTGCTCCCCCCATGGAGAAAGACGTCATTCCGGCGGAGGAAAACATTATTGACGCCGTCAGACAGGTGATGGAATAGGAGCGGGCTGATGGATAAATACGCGTATATTTTTGATTTTGACGGCGTGCTTTTCTACACCATGGAGGAGCACTTTCAGTGTTACCGGCAGGCCCTCGAAGAGTACGGTGTCCCTATCGACCGTGAGCAGTTTTACCGGCAGGCCGGCATGAAGGGAGTGGAGCAGATTGCCTACTTTGCAAAAACCGCCGGTGTTAAAGTCGATCCCGGGGAGGTGTATCAAAGAAAGGTCGAAATTCAAAAAACCCGCGACCCGGCCGCGGAACCGATTCGCTGCAACCTTGATTTGCTTTTAATGCTTCAGAACAACGGGAATCCCGTTGCCATTGCTTCGGGAAGCTCGAAGCCGTCGATCCTGCCCGTTTTAGATCGGTACGGTATCTCGATTGACGTTATCGTTACCTCCGAGGACGTGAAGCGGGGAAAGCCGAATCCCGACCTTTTCTTGGAGGCGGGGCGGAGGCTTGCGGCACCGCCGGAACGCTGTGTTGTAATCGAGGATTCCGATGCCGGGGTGGAAGCGGCCCGGGCAGCGGGTATGGCGGTCCTTAGGTATTACGACATACCGAAACAGGGAGGAGCATACTAAATGGCGAACAATATAATCATTCCCCACTTCGGCACCTCGGTAGACCGGGTGACTATTCTTTCCTGGAAGGCCGGTGAGGGAGATACCGTAAACAAGGGCGATCTTCTCTGCGAGGTGGAGACGGACAAATCGGCCCTGGAAATCGAGTCATTTTACAGCGGGACCCTGTTGAAAATTCTCGTCGAAGAAGGGGCTGAGGCCGGAACAGGTGAAATTATCGCCTATATCGGTGAACCCGGCGAACAAGTCCCGGATGCGCCGGCGCAAACAGCGGCGGTACGAGCGATGCCGAAAGTGCGGAGGCTTGCCCGGCAGATGAAGGTGGACATCTGCGCCGTACGCCCGACAGGCAGCGGCGGGGTTATTACCGAAGCGGATGTGCGGCGAGCCGCGGTCGAGCGGATAACGGCATCCGACAGCAGGAACACCATCACCCTTTCGAAAAACCAGCAGGCCGTGGCCTCCCGCGTCAGGAAGAGTTACGAAGAGATTATTCCCATAACACTAACGGCCGACGTTACTATGAAGGCACTACTTAAGGCGAGAGGCCGTGCCGAGGATAAACCGGCCTTCGATGCCTATTTTGTCTATGCCGCCGCCCGGGCGATGGAGAAATACCCGAAGTTTCAATACTACTTTGCCGGAGACAGACTGGTCCATACCGGCGGGCCGAATATCGGCCTTGCCGTCAGTATCGAAGAGGAATTGTACATTCCGGTCATTAAAAATCCGGCGGATGTCCCGACAATCGACAGCCAAATCCGGAAATTTCAGCAGCACGCGGCGGAAAAAAACTTCCGGCAGGAAGATTTTGATGACGGTGTCTTTTTGATATCGAACCTGGGCATGTATCCGGTGGACACGTTTACGCTCATTATTCCGCCGCGCTACAGCGGGGCGCTTTCCGTGGGCCGGGTCCGCACCTCCCGGGAGCCGCTTCTCTACAACGGAGACGCGACTATCGAAGCGGGGGTTGCAACGCTGCAGCTTTCCGTGGACCATCGGTTCATTAACGGCCGCTTAGCCGCGGAATTTTTAACGGAGCTGAAGCGGCAGATAGAGGATTTTGGCAGATAGTGGGTAATCATTCCCGCTTTGTTTCGCTTTTTTCAAAATTGTTTGAAAAATATTTACTGAGCTTTTGGATATCGTTGATTTTTAGAATACCATCGAACATTTTCTGCTCGATTGCATCCTGCGCCTTGTCGAGTTTTCGGTACCTCTGCAGCAATTTCCGCCGCTCTTTGCGCAGCTGTTTGTAATATTCGTCTGCTGAAATCCTTTTTGCTTCATTCATTTTTCTTAATTTTGCTTTCTTCTCATTAAAGGTGTCAAGATATTGCTCTTTTGAATTATCGATATTCTTTTTATCGAGTTTTTTAATATAATCAGCAAATTTGCCCTGGATTTCTTTACGGTGGGTAGAATACATGAGCGCCTTTTTATAAAGAAGAAAAAGTCCTGCTTTTATCTGTTTCTCTATTTCCAACGGATCGGTTTCATTGTATAAAATCGGTACAAATGTCTTCAAACCGCTGTACGGTCGTATCATGTTCAAGGTATATCCTTTGGCATCAATACTCATGATTTTGCCTGCAATTTCGACACCATTAAGCTTTACCGTAAAAATGGTATCAAGCAGTTTTTTTCGTTGTTTTTCAATTTCCGACTTCATTGAGTACCTCCATTGACGAAATGCAGGGAACAACGGTGAAATAGACTTTCCGGTTTTCAAATGTATCAGATTCTTTAAAGATATCAGCAATGAGAGGCGGGAGTTTTTCGAGAGTTGTATCTGAAACTGCTATGCCTCCCCCCGGAGTAAACTCTTTCTCGAGATGTGCTGCAAAATTTATGGTGTCTGATACGATTTTTCCTGTATCAAACATGAATTTGATATTGCCGGAGTCGATCCCGATACGTACGGAAATATTTTCGGGTATCGGCTTGTCCGGTTCCAAATTGAATACCCGAAGAAGAGACTGAATTTCCAGGGCGCAGAGAACAGCACGAGTTATGTGGTTTTTGAATGTAAATGAAACAATGCCGCCGTCACCTGCCCAATTCCAAATCCTTCCGTCATGCTGGGACAGAAGACGTCTTAGAAAGGCCCATAAGCGGAAATACAGCTTTTCAATTTTCTTCATTCCGTATTTTTCCTTTTTTATAGTCGTAGATGTAACCAAAATTGGCTAGAGCAGAGAGAAACGATTCCATTTCAGGAATAACGACCTGCTTGCCGGCCAAATTTTTCCCGTCATGCTCTATAAGTATTTTTATCAGGTCATCTACACAGTTTTTTCAATACAGTACTCTACCAGCGCGTCCGCCGATTGTATCTATTTGGTCCGGATTTATATTCGAAGCTATTATTTCGGTTACGTATGACTGCAGTGTTTTATCTAGCATAACATTCTCCTTTGTCGACGATGCGGCGTTAATAATTATGCAATATCCATGCCAAGAAAAAATGGCATGAATTTTGCATGTTTACTATCCAGGAGGTACGTAATGTACAACAAAAAATTTTTACTACTATTACTTTTACTCGGACTGACCGCTAGTCTTATCTTTGCCGGCGGAGCGAAGGAGCTCGCCCTTGACGACACCTGGAGTGTCAGCAGCCTTGAAACGGGTGACACCATCAGAAAAAATCTCGACGAGTGGATCGAAGTCTTGTTTGATTCAGACAGCAATACCGCCCGTATTGCCACCGGTTCCGCCTGGCCGGAATTTCTGCAGGGAATAGACGGTGTTTTTACCTATAAAATGAGCGGAGACCACAAGACACTGTATCTGCAGGAAGGGGGAGAAACGATTTACACCATCGATGTTGAAATATCGAATGACCTGCAGAAGATGCACTGGGTAGACTGGAAACGCGGAGACTTGACCCTCGTCGGAAACGGATCACCTATTGAGCGTGTAACTTTTACCCGGAGTTAGCTGTTTCGAGGATGTACAATACTGCGAACCGATAGAACAAAAAAAAAGCCCCGGTATTACCCGGGGTTTTTTTCTAGCTGCGATGCAATTAAACCGACTTAAACTGCGAAAGGGCGTTTTTCAGAGACTTCTTCATCTCTTTTTGGGCGTTTTTTGCTCCTTTTTTCAGTTCTTTCAAGGAATCTGAACCTGCGGTTTTCAGTTTATCGAGTTTTTCTTCGAACTCCGCCCGTTTCCGCTTCAACTCTTCAAGTTTTTCTTTTTGTTTCAGCTTTTGATCAGCCGCGGCGGATTCCTGCTCGGCTTCCATTTTCTGTATGGTCGCATCAACTTTTTTCATTTCCGCGGCTAATTTTTCCGCATAAGCATCAACTTTATCGTTACTCATGTAGTATCCTCCTGTATATAAAGATGCAAAATCTATGCCAGGTAACGGATACAGGATAACAGGCTTATTTAAAAATAACGAATAGAATCCCCGCTAAGGCGCCGACCTGGCCGATGTAAAAGAGAAACATCCATTTTA
>CAZSGZ010000047.1:8638-18609 GCA_964606455.1 uncultured Spirochaetales bacterium | reverse complement strand
GATAGTACCGGACATTGATATTTACTGCAACAGGGGCTATAGTACATTGATATGAACAGCAGACGGACAAAGCCCCTCGGGCCGGCTGTCGCCGTATGTGCGGCGGCGGTGCTGATATGCATTGCAGGTTCCTGCTCCGTTTCCCAGGACGTTTCTCTCGACCGGGAAGGAAGGGGGACCGCGGACATTACCATTACCTTGAAGCCGGTGTTAGTGCGCTATTTTACCGATTTGCTGGAGTTCGCGGGAGATGAAACCACCGGTTCCATTTTCGATGAAAACGCCGTCCGGCAGGCCTTCAGTACCATTCCGGAGCTGGACCTCCTCGACGTGGAAGTGGTTTCCAAGGGGGAACTCCGTTTGGCCGTCGCTTTTTCGGACATTGAAGAGGCATTTTTTCGGCAAGTCGGATCGGATGTCCCTCCGGCGGCGGAGGTAACCCGGAGTAACGACGGTTGGAAAACGAGTTTGTATCTCGATACGGAAAATTATACCGAAATCGTCGACAGAATGCTGATAGTAACGGGGATGGTGATGTTTGAGGATTACCTGACCGGCCTTTTAGCGCCGGGGCCGGAGGATGTCATTATCGACATGTATGAATACGCTTTCGAAGACTATCTGCAGGGAGAATCGGTGGAGAAGCTCCTGAATAATTCGGAAATTGTCCTCCGGTTTACCACTCCGGAGGAGGTCCTCGGGCACCGGGGCGGAAAAGCCGCGGGGCGGAATATTACCTACCGCATCCCCCTTCTCGATATTTTGACCCTGGACAAGCCGCTGTACTACCATTTTCTCTATCGCTGAACAAACTATTTGACTTTTCTTTTATACCTATTACAATACTTACAGTATGACTGAAAACAATAAATCGAAAAAGCCGCTTGTTATCAAGCAGAAGCCGATGCTCCGGGTAATATACGTTCTTATTCCGGTCTTTCTGGCCTCCGTCTATTTTTTCGGATGGAGAAGCCTGCTTGTCATGGCGGTGGTGAACGTTGCGGGCTTTCTAGCGGAATTCCTTCTCTGCAGGTCTTTCAAACAGCAGGTCAGCTCCGCGGTATTTGTAACGAATATGCTCTTTGCCCTTTCCCTGCCCCCGACAATTCCTCTGTGGATTGCCGCCGTGGGGATCATTTTCGGAGTGATATTCGGGAAAATGGTGTTCGGAGGGTTCGGAAAGAACGTGTTCAACCCGGCAATTTCCGGACGGGCCTTTATTTACATCAGTTTCGGAGTTCCCCTTACATCGGCATGGGTCAAGCCGCTGAACGGCGGGGCCGCGGGATTTGCCGCCTTCCAGGCGGACGCGGTTGCGGGAGCCACCCCCCTGGCGGCATTGTCCGGCGGGGATAATGTTTCCGTGCTCAACCTGCTGCTGGGGAATACCGCCGGCTCCTACGGGGAAACCTTTGCCTTGTTAATCCTGCTGTGCGGTATTGTTCTGATGGTCCAGAAGGTGGCCAGTTTCAGGGTCATTTTCGGGAGTTTGATCGGTTTCGGCATTCTACAGACGATATTCTGGCTCGCGGGAATAGAAACGGCTATTCATCCCCTCTATGCCTGCGTCAGCGGCAGTTTTCTGTTCGGAGTTATGTTCAATATTACCGATCCTATATCGGCATCGCAGACAACAGACCTCGGACGATGGATATACGGCGCCTTCTTCGGAATAATGTGTTCTCTTATCCGGACCTTCTCGGCATGGCCCGAGGCCGTCACCTTCGCCGTCCTCTTGGCAAATATGTTCGGTCCGATACTTAATTACGTTATCAAGCAGGGGCAGGGGAAAAAGAAGGCAAAAAAGGCGGCGCCGGTATGAATACTTCATCATTTTTCGGTAAAAGAATATTTCCGGTCCTGTTTATGGCGCTGATTACCATTCTGTGTATTGCTCCGGTTTCAGCCCTGTTTCTTTCAACGAAAGAGCGGGTACAGTTAAACGAGTCTTTATTTTTAAAGCGGGCGGTCCTCTACGCGGCGGGTATCGAAATTCCGGAAACGCCTTCGGAAGTCGACGGTGTGTTCAGCTCCCGGATCGAAACGGTGGGAAAAGACCCGGATCACGCGGATTATTTCAAGGTCTTGGCCGAATCCGGGGTAATCGACGGATATGTACTTCCCGTGCGGGGGCCCGGCCTCTGGGGTACCATCGAGGCGGTTGTAGGCTTCGATACCGAACTTAAAACCTACACCGGAGTGGAGTTTACCGACCAGAACGAAACTCCCGGCTTAGGCGGAAGAATAACGGAGGACTGGTTCAAGGAGCAGTTTCGCGGAAAGGAGCCTCCCTTCGACCTCGTACCGGAAGGAACGGCTGAAGGGAACAGTGAAGTGGACGCGATAACGGGAGCGACACGGACATCGAATTTCGTCCGGCAGCTGATGCTCAAGGCGGCAGATAGGATCGGGCAGGCCGTTTCGGCGCAAGGAGGGGAATAGGGATGGCAAAAGGACAAATAAAACGTATGGTGCGGGACAATCTCGGAAAAAACAACGCGGTGTTCGCCCAAATCCTCGGTATCTGTTCCACCTTAGCGGTCACCAACTCCCTGCGGAATACCGTCGTTATGGTGCTGGGGGTGATGTTTACCGTTTCGCTCGCAAGTTTTACCGTTTCCATATTCCGAAAACTGATACCCTCGAGAATCCGGATGATGGTGGAAACGCTGATTATCGCGACCTATGTTATCATCGTGGATATCGTTCTCCGGGCCTATCTGCCGGAGGTGTGGAAGCAGCTCGGCCCCTACGTGGGTCTGATTATTACCAACTGTATTATTATGGGCCGGACCGAAGCTATTGCGCTGTCGAACCCGCCGGGGAAATCACTCATCGACGGATTTTCTTCCGGACTCGGGTACGGCTACGTGCTTCTCATTATCGCATTCTTCCGGGAACTCCTCGGTGCCGGGACTATCTGGGGCTTTCAGGTTTTCGGCGGATGGTGGACAAACTGGTCGATTATGATCATGCCTCCGGGGGCCTTCTTCATGCTTGCCCTGTTTATCTGGGTGGTTAAAGGACTTATCATCAAACCTGAAGAGGAGAAGAAATAATGGACGGTGCCGGTTTCCCATTTGCAATATTTTTCGCGTCTATTTTTACAAACAATATACTGCTGGCCAATTACCTGGGGATGTGTTCCTTTCTGGCGGTTTCGAAACAGGTAAAAACTTCCCTTGGGCTGGGGGTGGCCGTTACATTTGTAATGGCAACGACCGGTGTTCTGAATTGGCTGGTGTATGAATATGTCCTTTCCCCCTTAGGGCTGGTGTATCTGCGGTTTATCGTTTTTATCGTGGTAATCGCGGCCTTCGTGCAGCTGGTAGAGATGATTATCGAACGGATTTCCGAAACACTCTACGCGGCCTTGGGTATTTTTCTGCCCCTTATTACGGTCAATTGCGCAATTTTGGGCGTCAGCCTGTTCATGGTCATCCGGGAGTACAGCCTGCTGCAGACCTTTGCCTTCAGCTTGGGAAGCGGCCTCGGCTGGATGCTTGCTATCCTTGCAATGGCGGGGATACGGGAAAAAATCGCAAAGGCCCGTATCCCGAAGGGTTTGGAGGGGGCGGGAATTACCCTTATTATTACCGGAATGATGGCCCTGGCCTTTATGGGTTTTAACGGAATGATTCAAATTAATTAGAGGACGGAATATGTTTCCCTTTATTACATTGATTATCAGCATAGGTTCGATTACGGCGCTGGGGGTTGTTTTAGCGGTATTGATGGTAGTTGCCGATGCGACAATAGCAAACTACGGAGAGGTGAAAATCACCATCAACGGCGAGAAGGAATACACGGTGGAGGGCGGGCGCCCCCTTCTGCAGACCCTCTCGGCGGAGCAGATTTTTATTCCCTCCGCATGCGGCGGACGCGGGTCCTGCGGACTGTGCAAAGTAAAGGGGGTGGAAGGGTTCGGCCAGTATCTGCCGACGGAACTTCCCTGGATTAGCGACGAAGAGAAAGAGGAAAACATCAGGCTTTCCTGCCAAATTAAAGTAAAAAACGATTTGAAAATTGAAATCCCCGAGGAACTCTTTAACGTCAAGGAATTCCGGGGGACGGTGGAGCGGATACGGGACCTTACCCACGATATTAAGGAAGTAACCATTCGGCTGAACGATCCGAAGGAAATCGAGATGTCTGCCGGCCAGTTCATTCAGCTCCAGGTGCCTCCCTACGAATTAACGGACGAGCCCGTATACAGGGCCTACTCCATGAGCAATCCTCCCAGCGACAAAACGAAGGTGGAAGTTGAAATCCGGCTGGTGCCCAACGGTATTTGCACGACTTATGTGCACCAGTACATGCGGGAAGGGGAGGAAATTACATTTAACGGCCCCTACGGCGATTTTTATCTCCGGGACACATCCAGGGACATTTTTATGATCGCGGGCGGATCGGGAAACGCGCCGATAAAGGCCATCCTCTTCGACATGCTCGACAAGGGGATAAACCGGAACACGAAGTACTTTTTCGGCGCCCGGTCGAAACGGGACCTTTTCCTCGTGGAGGAAATGCGGGAACTCGAAAAAAAGCTGCCCCGGTTTACCTATGTCCCGGCATTGTCCGATCCGCTGCCCGAAGACAATTGGGAAGGTGAAACCGGCCTGATTACCGATGTGCTGGACAAATATCTGGACACCGGTGAAAACAAAGAGGCCTACCTCTGCGGCAGCCCGGGCATGATCGATGCATGCGTAAAGGTATTGACGAAAAACGGCGTTCCCGAAGAGTTAATCTATTACGACAAATTCGCGTAAGTTAAGGAGGGAGGATGAAAGAAACACCGCAAACGAAACAGATAACGGCAAATATGCGCCCCGGTGTTATTACCCTGGAGGGCTTTCTCGGCCCCGATTATCGGAGCTTAGACGATATTATCAATGAAGATGACGGAGCTGTAAGCAGAATGGGACTGACCCATGAAGAAATTGCCCGGCGAATGATGGAGCTGAAACAGGCGGGAGAAGCGGGGCTGGGCGAGTTTATCAAGGTGCCGCCCCACTTTGAAGTAAAGGTCGATTCCGTCCGGGGGAAGCTCCCCTGTCCTTTCAGCCACCCCGGGATCTACCGGAAAACCAATACCACCGTTGTCAACACGAAACAGGGCAGGGAGATAACCTATACCGACCTGCATATCCACATGATCGAGGCGCACGGCTTTTACGAGGGAAGAGGATCAAGGTTCCGGCTGGAACCGAAAGAACTTGTTGAAATATTGGAGATATTATGATTCACAGTGTTGCCGCTTTGCGCGGATACGCAATCCACGCTACCGACGGGGAAATCGGAAAAATCGAGGACTGTTACTTTGACGACGAGATGTGGACCCTGCGCTACCTGGTGGTGCGGACCGGCTCATGGCTTTTCGGAAAGGAGGTCCTGCTGTCTCCCATTGTTGTCGAGCGGATAGATTTCGAGCACCGGGAAATTATCTGCAAAATTTCCAGCAAACAGGTGGAAAACAGTCCTTCGGTGGAAACGGAAAAACCGATATCGAAACAGCAGGAGCAGGAATTCAGCCGGTATTTCGGATATCCCGTGTACTGGGGCGGTGCCGGTTTCTGGGGTGACGCGATGCATCCCGGAGCATTGTTTTTTCCCGTGGACGACGAATTGCCCGAAGAGGAGCGCCGGGAGAACGAAGGGGACCATCATCTTCGTTCCATCAGCGAAGTGTGCGGCTACCGCGTTTGGACAAGCGACGAGCGGATTGGAAAGGTCCAGGACTTTCATTTCGACGATGCCACCTGGATCATTCGGTATCTCGAAGTGCACACCGGGGGAATTATCGGGAGCAGGGAAGTCCTTTTCTCGCCCCGGTGGGTGGCCGGGGTCGACTGGGCCCAGGCGGAAGTTTCGGTAAATTTGAAGAAGGAACAGGTCGAGAACGCCCCGGCCTTCGATCCATCCCTTGCCATAACGCGGGAGTATGAAGAAGCGCTGTTCAGCTACTACGGAGAAGGAAAATACTGGGACGAAGAGTCGAAATAGGAGAGACGAAATAGGAGATTTATGCCGAAGAAAGCGCTGCTGGTTGTCGATGTTCAAAATGATTTCTGTCCCGGCGGAAACCTTGCAGTCCCCGGTGGGGACGAAGTAGTTCCTGTTATCAACGGCATATCCGGGAAATTCCCCCTGGCCGTTGCAACGAAAGACTGGCATCCTGCCGGCCATATCTCTCTGCTCTCCAGCCATCCCGGGCGGCAGGCGATGGAAACCGTTGAAATAAACGGCATACAACAGACGATATGGCCGGACCACTGCGTACAAAATTCCGAAGGCGCCCGGCTCCATCCCGATCTTGATCTTACCGGGGTCCACTGTATTCTGCACAAGGGGTACAAGAGCGGTCTGGATTCTTATTCCGCCTTTTTCGAAAACGATCATGACACGCCCACCGGCCTTTCGTTTTACCTGCAGGGGCTCGGAGTGCGGGACATATATGTAAGCGGACTGGCCGAAAATGTGTGCGTATTTGCAACCGCCGTCGACGCGGTGAAGCTGGGGTTTACCGTCTATGTGGTGGCGGACGCCGTGAGGGGGGTGGACATACCTCCGGGAAGTGTAGACCAGGCAAGAAAACGGATGAAGGAGCAGGGGATTCGGTATATTTTCAGCGGGGACATTCCTGCTTCATGAGTAATTCCGCGTTAACGGCCGATTTCTACGAACTGACAATGGCCCAGGGGTACTTTTTATCGGGAAACAGGGGTCCCGCGGTCTTCGATATGTTTTTCCGGAGTCATCCCTTCGGCGGCGGGTTTACCGTGTTCGCGGGGCTGCAGCCGCTCCTTCAGCATCTTGAAGAACTCCGATTTTCCGAAAGCGATATCGCCTACCTGCGTTCCGCCGGTATCTTTAGAAAAGATTTTCTGGACTGCCTCTCCGGCTTCCGTTTTACCGGCGACCTCTACGCGGTACCGGAGGGGACGGTGGTGTTCCCGGAAGAACCTCTTGTCAGGGTCCATGCCGATATCATGGAAGCGCAGCTTATCGAAAGTGTTCTGCTGAATATCATCAATTTTCAGACCCTCATTGCCACGAAAAGCGCCCGTATTTTTCTTGCCTCCGGGAAAGGGACCGTTTTGGAATTCGGGCTCCGCCGCGCCCAGGGCCTCGACGGCGCGTTTTCCGCCGCGCGGGCCGCCTTTATCGGCGGAGCTTCGGCTACATCGAATGCGGCCGCCGCTAAAGACCTTGGAATTCCCGCGAAGGGGACAATGGCCCATTCCTGGGTTTTGGCCTTCGATTCGGAGCTTGCCTCCTTTAACGCCTACGCGGACCTGTATCCGGACAGCTCCATTTTTCTCATCGATACCTACGACACCCTTACAAGCGGTATCGAAAACGCAATTATCGCGGGAAAAAGGCTCGCGGACAAAGGGAAGCGTTTCGGTGTGCGCCTGGACAGCGGGGACCTGCTGAATTTAAGCGGGAAAGTGCGCCGGCGCCTGGACGAAGCCGGGTTTCCCGACGCTGTCATTGCCGTTTCCAACGACCTGGATGAGTGGCAGATTGAAGAGCTGGTTAAGCGGAAAGCCCCTATCGACATATGGGGGGTGGGGACCCGTCTCGTTACCGGCGGGGCGGATTCCTCCCTTACCGGAGTCTACAAGCTTGCGGCGAAAGGCGCGGAAAACGAGCCGGTCATGAAGGTGTCGGAGAGTGCCGGAAAATCGACTAATCCCGGTGTCAAGCAGGTCTATCGGGTCCGTAACACGGAGGAGATGTTTCTCCGCGATGTAATTGCCCTCGAAAACGATGCGCCCCCGGTTTCCCCGGGGGACGGCGGAAGCGTACATTGCGCCGAAAGCGCCGTTCCTCTCCTGGAATTACAGCTGAAAGGAGGGAAGCGGCGAAAAAGTCAACCTTCGCTGCGGGATATTCAGGACAAGGTAAAATCGGAACTGGACCGCTGTCCGTCCGCGGTCCTCTCCTTAAGGCCGGCATCGGAATATCCGGTTCTGCTTTCGGAAAAACTGAAAACGCTGAAGGAAGAGCTTACGCGTTCATACTCTGACGGTGCTTAACGGCGATAAACAGCATGCCTCCGCCGGCTGCAATCGATAGAATACCGATAATCCGGATCAGAAGCGTGCCGAACTGCAGCGGGGCGAAAAAGAGCAGTGCCGACAGCAGGATAAAAAATATTCCGCTCAATACAACGGCCCATTCGTTCTTTATTTCCTGCTTTGCCCGGAACGCTTTTATTAATTCCATAACGCCGTGGAACAGCGCGAGGGCCCCGAGGATGTACATAAAGAATATGCCGACGGCCGCGGCGGTAAACGCCGGGACAAACACAACCACTGCGCCGATGAGAAGGGCGATACCGCCCCGGACAAGTGTCGCTTTCCACCTAATATCGTGTTTCCTGTTGGTAATGCCCATAACAATGAGAAAAATTCCGTCGATAAGGAAATAAACGCCTAATACACGGGCCACAAAGACAATTGTCTGCGCGGGTCGGATCGTTGCAAATAACCCGAACAGTAAAACAACTGCTCCCCGCAGGACCGAAAGCCACCACGGCTGATACGCCGTTCGCAAAAAGAGCCCGTTTTTTAGAGAATTATTCATACTGCCTCCTTGTCTTCTTTTAATGTACTAGAAAAAAATCTCTCCGTCCAATCGGGTGTTTGCTAATTTCTCTGTTTTGCGTATAGTATGGGCAGGCAATGCAAAAACGATGAAAAAAAGAAAAAAAACGAGTTTGGGAATAACCTTCGGCGGCGGCGCTGCCCGGGGATTTGCTCATGTCGGGGCTATCAAGGTACTCGAAGAAGCAGGCATTAAGGCGGATTACGTTTCCGGGACAAGCGTGGGAGGTATTATCGCCGCTTTGTACTGCGCGGGGTATACCTATGACCGGATGTTTTCGATAGTAAAAACAATTAAATGGAACAATTTATTGACATTCCGGCTTGGAAAGGGCGGGATGTTTGTGCCTGACAAAATGGAGCGGCTAATAGATGATCTTATAGGTGGAAAAAATTTTAACGACTTAGAAATACCCTTAGGTATTGCAGCCGTGGATGTAAATACGGGGGAGCAGGTTGTCTTGAAAACCGGGAGTGTGGCCCGGGCCGTGCGTGCCGGTGCGACCGTCCCGGGTGTGTTCATCCCCTTGGAAATTGACGGAAAACTGCTGATTGACGGCGGAATGGTCAACAGCATCCCGGGTGATGTCGTCAAAGAGATGGGAGCGGATGTAGTTCTGGGGATAAACCTAAACGGCGGCAGGCTGGAACAGAGAGAGGCAAAGCGGACTATGCAGATTGTAAAAAACACGTTCAGCATTCTCGTGAATAATAACCTGCAGATCGGAAAGCGGTATATCGACGTTATGGTGGTTCCGGATATCGGGAGGTTTTCTTACAGCAGCCTGCGCCCGCGGATGAAACTGGTTGCCCTCGGAGAAGCGGCAATGAGGGAGGAACTGCCCCGCCTTCGGAGATTAATCTGAATGCCGTCAATTTATATAGCAAATACCGGAGAAACAGTGGAGGCAAGTACCGCCGTATCGGTGCTCAACAACCTGCTCCGGGCGGGTGTGCGGACGGCCCACCGGTGCGGCGGCAAGGCCCAGTGCGGCACCTGCCGGTATGAAGTTCTTCGGGGTATCGAGAAAATTTCTCCGCCCACCCCCGCGGAAAAGCGAAAGCTCCTGGAACTCGGCAATCCCGAAGCGGTCCGGCTGGGGTGCCAGAGCTACATATCAGGAGATATTTCCATTCGTATCGTTCTCATGAATACATTATAGCCGGTTATTTCGAAGTATTGTAACGAAAAGCAGCACGCCGGTAATAACGGCGCCTCCCAGGCCGGCAAGGCCGATTAGAGGAATTCCCCGCCACAGCGGCGGCACCATGGAATTGAACATCAGCGCCGAACCGATAACGAGAGAGGCAAATACAATGGAGAGGGTGATCCTGTTGGTAACATTGCCGAGCCGG
>CAZSGZ010000047.1:0-8628 GCA_964606455.1 uncultured Spirochaetales bacterium | reverse complement strand
GGCCCATTTCTATGAAATACGGCGGAAAACCTGATGCAGTCCCCCGCGCTCGAAATCGATCTTCGTTTTACCCGATTTCAGAACATTGATGATCTCCTTCGCGTCATCGGGAAGATCGGCAAGCAGGTCCCGCATCCGCACCGCCGCGGAAAGAGCGTCCTTTTTTAATCGGTCCGCCTTGAATCTGCGCCTGATAAGCTGTTTCGCGAAGGGTTCGATGTGTGACATTAGATCGTATTCAGGGTCAAGCCTTCTTCCGACCCCTTCGATGGTAATCAGCGCCTTTGTCAGCATAAAGATATTTGCCGGCAGCCGGAGATCGTAGTCGAGAATAATTGAAAGCATTTTCGGCAGGAGGTCGCCCATGTTGATATCTTTCAGCGGCAGGTGGGAGTATTGTTCGGAGAGGACGAAAATTTCATACTCCAAATTTTCAACATTTTCTATATTTTCGGACCTGGAAAAATCGATAAGCGATTTCGTTATTCCCCCGGCGTCCTGGTTTACGATACCAACCATAATATTGCTCAAATAACTCCGGTGTTTCGGCAGAATCATCCCCATCATCCCGAAATCGAGAAAGCAGATCCGCCCATCGTCGAGGACCATAACATTTCCGGGATGAGGGTCGGCATGAAAAAACCCGTGTTCGAAAATCTGCTCTAAGACGAGGCGGGTCCCCGTGTCGGCAATTTTTTTTGTGTCGATCCCTTTCCGGTGCAGCCGCTCCAGTTCCGAAACATGGATGCCGTCGATAAACTCCATGGTCAGGACCCGCTTCGAAGAGTATTCCCTGAAAACCGCCGGAACAACCAGGCTGCTTTCTCCCTGAAAATTGGCCGCAAACTTTTCGATGTGCATAGCTTCATTGATAAAATCGATTTCCCGATTCAGGGACTTCCCGAATTCCTTTAAAATGCTCACCGTGTCGAGGGTTTCCGCCTGCAGAATGAGGCGTTCGAATATTCCCGCCAGGCGGACCAGAATTTCAATATCTGTATTGATGGTTTCTTCGATATTCGGGCGCTGTACCTTAACGATAACTTCCTCTCCGCTTTTCAAGCGGGCCTTGTGGGCCTGCGCCACCGACGCGGAAGCTACGGGCTCCCGGTCAAAACGGGCAAAAATTGTCCGCAGGGGGTTCCCCAGCTCCGTCTCTATCAGTTTCTTTGCTTCGTCATAGGGGAAGGGGGGAACCCGGGTTTGCAGTTTTTCCAATTCCCGGATCAGCTCCGGCGAGAGGAGGTCCGGCCGGTTGCTCATAATCTGTCCCAGTTTAATGAAGGTGGGGCCCAGCTCCTCTAAGGCCATCCGGATCCGTTCCCAATGGCTGTACTGCTTTAGGTTGATTTTCCCGCTCTTCGAGGCCTTTTGTTTCTCCCCCGCGGGTACTTCCCTGATATGGCTCCGGGTAATGAAGTCGCGGAATCCGTATTTGAGAAAAACGGAGATTATCTCCCGGTAGCGGTGAATGTGACGGCGTGTTTTTTTAAACCCTCTTCTCGAAAATATATTCATGCGGTTACATTGGTATTGCGGTAAACCAGCGTACCCGGTTTCACCGAGGCGGTAATCCAGGTATTTCCGCCGATAATGGCGCCTTTGCCGATAACGGTTTTCCCCCCTAAAATGGTGGCGTTAGCGTATATAATAACATCGTCTTCGATATCGGGGTGCCGTTTTTCCCCCTTTCTGGGGTTTCCGTCCTTGTCGAAGGGGGACAGGGCGCCGAGGGTAACACCCTGGTAGATTTTTACGTTTTTACCAATGCTGCATGTTTCTCCGATAACGACGCCTGTTCCGTGATCGATAAAAAACCCCGGACCGATGGCCGCGCCGGGATGAATATCGATGCCCGTTAGGGAATGGGCCCGCTCCGACAGTATCCGGGGCACCACCGGGACCTCTTTTTGGTACAGCAGGTGGGCTATCCGATAGGTGGCAATCGCGTCAATGGCCGGATAGCTTAAGATAATTTCTTCGATGGAGTTTGCCGCCGGGTCGCCGAAGTAGGCCGCCTCGATATCCTGCTGCAGGACATCGCGTATATCGGGAATCGATTCAATGAGATAGGTTAGGCTCTCGTAGGCGCAGTTGTCGCAGTCTTTTGTGTCGCATGCCGGTGTCCGTTTCCGGCAAAAATGATGAAAGGCGTCTTTCAGGTGCCGGGAAAACTTGAAACTGATATGCCGCAGTACATCATGAATGTAAAAGCTTAAATCGTCCTTCGGAACGTTGTCTTTACTGTAGCGGCCCGGAAACAGGACCGACAGAAGGTGGTCTAAAATCTCATAGATCTCTTTCCGTCCCGCAAGGCCGAGGTAGTTGCAGTTTTCGATGTGGTGTCCCGTTTCGATCCGGCTTCGAATTTCTTCCACCAGGCCCGGCAGGGAATTATTCATCCATTTATTGATTTCCATTACATGTATTGTCAGATATGACGGGAGGAAAGTCAAGTAACGGTGAACTTTCAAACATTTTTGGAGATTAATAACAAATTTTATTGATTTTTTTTTCAACTTGCGTACAATTGAGTATATATTATAGAATGCTTAGTGAGGTTTTTGCATGAGTGGTGACAGCATACCAGAAGAATTGATAACTCCCGAAATGATTGAAAGTTTCGTCGCTGAAACCACCGATTTACTAGATAGTACGGAACATAACCTTCTCCAAATTGAAAGTGATCCTTCCGACGCGCCGCAGATCGACGAAGCCTTTCGCTCCATCCACACCATCAAGGGAAATGCCGGGTTTTTCGGCTTTGGCAATATTGAAAAAATGTGCATGGACATCGAAACACGTATGGACGATGTCCGGAAGGGAAAGCGAAAAGCAGATCATAAAATCGTTACCGAACTGTTGACAAATCTCGACCAGCTGCTGAATGCTCTTCATGCAATTTCCACCGGAAAGGATGAAACCTCCGCACCGGCAGAGCCCGCAGCCGCCGACGGCAGTGCCTCCGATAATTCCTCCGCGGCGGAAGATGCCGCCGAAAAACCCGCCCCCGCCGGGCAGTCCGGGAAAGATGACGGAATGGCCGGAGGGTCGCCGTCGGAGCCGGAAGCCGCGGGAGAGGAAGACTGGGACTTCGAGGATGATGACGAAGACGATGCAGGCGGCGGCAGCGGTTCCTACAAACCATTAGGTGATCTCTTAGTGGAAATGGGCGTTATAAGCGAGAATGACGTGGAAAACGCCTTAGAGGAACAGCAGCGGAAAATCGGGGAAATTCTGATAAAACAGGGCGCCGCAAAAGAGGAAATTGTAGAAAAGGTGCTTGCCGCGCAGACAACGGCCAGATCGGAAGCCAAGAAGAAAGACGAGCAATACAAGGTCAAGCGAAAGGACATTCGTGTAGATATGCGCCGGCTGGACAAACTCTTCGACCTTATGGGGGAACTCATTACCGCCGAGGCAATGGTCATATCGCATCCTGAAATGGAGGGGGTCGAGATAGAGAGTTTCAGCCGCGCCGCTTCTTCGATGTCGAAGATTACCCGGGAAATGCAGGAAATTACCATGGCCATCCGGATGATCCCGTTAGAGGGGCTGTTCAATAAGATGCGCAGGCTTGTACGGGACCTTGCGCGAAAGTTCGAAAAGAAAATCGATTTACATTTAAGCGGACAGGAAACGGAGATGGACCGGAATGTTATCGAGGAAATTTCCGATCCAATGGTACACATTATTCGGAATTCCATCGATCACGGTATTGAAGACGCGGCTGTTCGGGAGAGCCGCGGAAAGGATGCAACGGGTAATATCTGGCTCGACGCAAAGTACGAAGGAAATGAAATCTGGATAACGATAAAAGATGACGGCGGCGGACTGAACAGGGAAAAAATTCTAAAAAAGGCCCGGGAAAACGGGCTTATTGAAGGAAGCGGCGAAGAGATACCGGACGAAGATGCATACAAACTGATTTTTGAACCGGGATTTTCAACGGCGGACCAGGTTTCGGAAATATCCGGACGGGGTGTAGGGATGGATGAAGTCCGGAGGAATATTGACAAGCTCCGGGGAAAAATCGGGACCGAAAGCAGTCCCGGCAGCGGAACATCGATAATTCTGAAAATCCCCCTTACCCTCGCAATTATCGACAGCATTATTTTTAGGGTCGGTGAACTGCTGTATTCTCTTCCCATCGAGGACATTATCGAATTTCAAAAGATCGAAAAACGGCAGCTAACCGCCACCAGTAACGGGGAGGAAGTGCTGCGGCTTCGGGACGAAATTATGCCGATTATCGAGCTGTACCGTTTTTACAATATCAAAAACAGTATAACCGATCCCGAGGAGGGATTGTTTATTATTGCGCAGACGGGGCAGAAAAAAGCAGCGATACTGGTGGACGAAATTATCGGCAACCGGCAGGTAGTCATCAAGCCGCTGCCGGATTACATGGGTGAAATCCGGGCCGTCTCGGGCTGCAGCATTCTCGGAAGCGGTGAAATTAGCTTGATAATTGATACAAGCGCCCTGTTAAAGGAAATGTTTGAATAACTTTATGGAGGTTAAATCATGAGTGATGAGACAAAAACGGCTAAAAATCAGAATGAAGATGACGCACTGATGATGGTGGATGACGATGATGACGACAATACGCAGGAAAACAAGTACCTGCTCTTTAATTTAGGAAACGAGGTGTATGGCATCAATATAGGGCACGTTACCGGGATTGAAGAAATGCAGAAAATTACCGAAGTACCGGACATGCCGGCTTACATCCGGGGAGTCATTAATTTGCGGGGAAAGGTTATTCCGGTTATGGACCTTCGCCTCCGGTTCGGAATGGAACCGAGAGAGTATGACGACCGTACCTGTATCATTATCGTGAATATCGACAGCAGCTCTATCGGCTTCATCGTGGATACCGTTGCCGAGGTCCACGATATATACGCGAAAGATATAGAGCCGGCGCCGAATTTTAAGAGCGCCACCGGAAAAGAACAGTACATTTCCGGATTGGGGAAAATCGGGGATGAAGTAAAAATCCTCCTTGATGCGAAAAAAATTCTTCATAAAGAAGATATAGAAGCTATTCAGCAGAAAATATAGATGAACGCAACGCGGGAACAGGCACCTCGGGAAGATTTCTCGGTAAATGGTATTATACAGATAGACGACGGGGAATTCCGGAGAATCGCGGACCTTGTGTATACCAAATTCGGTATTAACCTCACGGAGAAGAAGAAAGCCCTCGTACGGGGGAGGCTGAATAAGCTGATAAAAGGGATGGGGTTCAGCTCCTTCGCGGAGTACTACGATTCGGTTGTAGGCGATACCACCGGGAAATACCTGATTTCTCTTGTAGATAAAATTTCAACAAACCATAGTTATTTTTTCCGAGAAAACGACCATTTCAATTTTCTCATCGAACAGGGGCTCCCGGAATTTGAGCGGAAATACGGAAATTCCCCGGAAGGGGGACTTCGGATTTGGAGCGCGGGATGCGCCGCCGGGGAGGAGCCCTACACCCTCGCTATTTTGCTGTATGAATACTTCGGGAAGCGGGCCCTGCAGGGAAAACCGGTGGTCCTTGCAACGGACATCTCCCTTACCGCCCTCGAACAGGCGATGGAGGGGGTATATGTGCATGAACGGGTAAAAACGGTCCCGAAAGAACTTGCCGCGAAGTACTTACAGTCCGCGGGACCGGAAAAAATGCGGGTGTCCGATGAGTTGAGGAAACTGGTCCTCTTTAAACGTCTTAATTTTATGAGAGACAGTTTCCCCTTTAAAGGGAAGTTCCATTTTATTTTCTGCAGGAACGTGATGATCTATTTCGATACGAAAACGAAGATGGACCTGGTTGCAAAATTTCACCGTTACCTTCATGATGACGGGTATTTATTTATCGGGCACTCGGAAACGCTCGGGAGAGGAAACGATATGTTCCAATATGTAAAACCGGCATTGTACAAGAAAATATAGGAGACAGGGGACAGGCTGTAGTATGGGAAGATACGGTAAAGTAAAAGTATTAATTATCGATGATTCGGCACTGGTGCGGGAAATACTTTCTAAAGGTCTGAACGGGGACCCGGACATCGAGGTCGTCGGGACCGCGCCGGATGTCTATATAGCCCGGGACAAAATTGTCTTCAAGAAGCCGGATGTGCTTACACTGGATGTGGAAATGCCGCGGATGGACGGGGTTGAGTTTCTTAAACGTTTAATGCCGCAGTATCCCATCCCCGTTGTCATGGTGTCGGCGATGACCGGACCCGGCGCGAAAACCACCCTGGAGGCGCTGGAAAGCGGCGCGGTGGATTTTGTATTAAAGCCTTCAACCAGCTTCGGCGGCGGATTGAACGATATGATCGAAGACCTCCGGGCAAAGGTCAAGGCCGCCGCCCGGGCCGATGTAAGCGCGTGGAGACACCGCAAGGCGGGAGCGGCCCGGCCGAAAACGGCGGTTGTTTCGCAGCGGGTATTGGAAGGATCGACGGACAAGGTCATAGCAATCGGAGCTTCAACAGGCGGCACGAACGCGATCCGCGAGGTAATTATGCGTTATCCGGCGGATATGCCGGGTACGGTCATCGTACAGCATATGCCGCCGAAGTTTACGGAAATGTTCGCGGAGAAGCTGAACGAAGCCTCCCGCGTCGAGGTGAAAGAGGCAAAAAGCGGAGACCGTATCGTAACCGGAAGGGTTTTAATAGCACCCGGGGGATACCACATGTCCATTATCCGGTCGGGAGGAAATTATCTCGTTGACTGCAAAGCGGGCGAGAAGGTAAACGGACACTGCCCTTCGGTGGAAGTCCTTTTCCAAAGCGCCGCGAAACATGTGGGTGTAAATGCCATCGGGGTAATTCTAACGGGAATGGGACGGGACGGTGCCGATGCGCTGAAGGAAATGCGGAGTGCAGGTGCCCGGACATTCGCCCAGGATGAAAAAACTTCGGTAATATTCGGCATGCCGGGGGAAGCTTGGAAAATAGGTGCCGCGGAAAAACTGGTCGGAATATTCGACGTTACTGATTCAATTATCCAGGCGCTGAAGGAAATGAAATGATTAAAACGGACGTGGGAATCGGCGAAATTGTAGTCTCGAATGACGGAAAGGACATAATAAAAACCTATGCCCTCGGCTCGTGTGTAGCGGTTATTATGTACGACAAGGTGCATAAGGTAGCCGGCATGATCCACATAGCCCTTCCGGATTCAAAAGTAAATCCGAAAAAAGCCGAGACCCGCCCCGGCTTTTTTGCCGATACCGGGCTGCCGATTTTTTTGGATACCATGAAAAAAAAAGGCGCCGTTCGAAGCTCTACCTGGATTAAGCTGGCGGGAGGGTCGAATATTATGGATGAAGGGAAAACCTTCGATATCGGCAGACGGAACGCGATTGCCATAAAAAGATATTTGTGGAAAAAAGGCTTAGGTGTTATAAAGGAAGACATTGGAGGTAATATCAGCAGGACTGTCTCGATTAGTGTATCGACGGGAGAAGTGCTTATCTCTAATTCTGAAAGAAAATGGAAACTATAATTGAGGGGATAATTAATGGACGTGAAAGACATTTTAATAGTTGATGATTCCGCGACTTCGCGAATGATTATCAAGCGGTGTTTCGATATTGCCGGGTTTCATGACATTACCTATCACGAAGCGGAGGACGGCGTAAAGGCCATGTCGTTTCTGGATAAGAACAAGGTCGATCTTGTTCTTACCGATCTGAAAATGCCGAAAATGGACGGCAATACGTTTTTAAGAAAACTGAGGGCGAAGGAGGACACCAAAGAGCTTCCGGTTATTGTTATTTCCTCGATGGGCAACGATGTTCTTGAATCGCAGCTGCTGGAGTCCGGTGTTATGGCAATTATCCGGAAGCCATTGAGCCCGGCAAAAGTATTGGAAGTATTTGGAGATAACAATGGGATGTGAAAGAAGTGATAAAGTGCATGAAGCTCTCTTGCGGTCGATTCAGATGACAATGATGGATATGGCTTTTGTAGACGTAATAGAAGCCGAAGAAGTTGCCGATGTCCATCATTCCAATGTTCTCTACATCAATTTTACACAGCCCGTCAGCGGGGGGCTTATCCTTAGGTTTTCAAAGGAATGTAAAATGGTAATTGTCGAGAACATTCACGGCAGCAACTGGGAGAGCCTTTCCAGTGATGAAATAGACGACTGTCTCCTGGAAGTGCTCAATGTTTTGGCGGGAAATTTTCTCAATTTTTACTGCGGGAAAGAAACGGGCCATAATATGTCCTTTCCCCAGATGCTCTTCGATGAGGGGGAAATACCGAAGGGAAACGAATATATTCCCTACTATTATGACGCCGAAGGAGTAGTGTTCCGCGTTGATGTGTGTGTAGATCAGGGCTAAATGGATACCGATAAAAACTGGACGGCATTATACCCCCTTAACGTGCGGACCGCGAGGGAAGTGGTGGACGGAGACGAAGAAATACTGGAAGAGTTATTCCAGATATTTTTAGAACATCTTCCGGAGCAGCTGGAGAAGATTCGGACCGCCGTTTGGAAAGATGACGGAGGGACTGTGCAGTTTTACGCTCATCAGATAAAAGGCGCTATGCGGAACTTTGCCGCGGAAGACGCTTGTACAAGAGCGTATGCCCTTGAAAAGGCGGGAAAAGAAGAAAA
>CAZSGZ010000046.1:0-18703 GCA_964606455.1 uncultured Spirochaetales bacterium | reverse complement strand
ACCTCTACAAAACGAAAACAAGGGGCCCTGAAAGCGGCAATCTGTCGGTAACCAGCCGGCCATTACCATCGACAGCCTGCAGCGGGTCGATAGGACATTCCGGGACAAATATAACATGTAGGTACAGCGGTTAGGATTTTTTTGTATTCTTTTCCACCCATTTTCCGTTGCTGTAATGGGCCTGCCAACCCGTGGGTTTTCCGTCTTTTTCCGATAGTACATACTGCTCTTTCGTTTTCCGGCTGAACCGGATAACGGCTTTATTCCCCTCCGGGTCTTCTGCCGGCGCTTTGAGAAGATAGCTGTATTTCGGATCGATTTCGTCCTTGTGGGGGAGCAGTTCCTCCACGAGCGGGGAACGGGTTTCCCGGTGCTTGGGGAATTGGCTGGCCGCGAGAAATATGCCGGAAGCGCCGTCCCGGAGGAGATAGTAATCGTCCACTTTCACGCAGCGTAATTCCGGCATGGGAACGGGGTCCATCTTCGGCGGGGCGGGTTCTCCGCTTTTCAGCAGTTTTCTGGTATTCGAGCATGCTTCGTTTGTACAGTCGAAATATTTTCCGAAGCGGCCTGTTTTCAGCTGCATTTCCGCGCCGCATTTATCGCATTCCAGGGTCGGTCCGTCATAACCCTTAATTTTGAACTTCCCCTCCTCCACTTCGTATCCGGGACAGTCGGGACTGTTTCCGCAGATGTGCAGTTTTCGGTTTTCGTCGAGTAAATAGTGGTCCATGGCGGTGCCGCACAGCGGACACCTGTGACGGGAGCGCAGATCTTCGATTTCGGCTGATTCATCGTCGGCATGTTCCACTTCTTTTCCGTGAACGAGATTTATTGTCTGTTTACACCGTTCCTTCGGCGGAAGATTGTATCCCGAACATCCTAAAAAGACACCGGTCCCGGCCGTACGGATCTGCATGTGTCTGCCGCAGGCGGGACATTGTATGTCCGTATCTACGGGATCGTTCGGCCGCATCCCTTTTGTATCGCTGTATGCCGAATCGATTTTTTTTCTGAAATCACTGTAAAACTCGTCCAGCAGTTCTTTCCATTCCTTTTTCCCTTCCGCCACTTCGTCGAGGCTTTCCTCCATTTCGGCGGTAAAACCGTAATCTAAGAGGTCCTCGAAGTTTTCCGTCAGCCTGTCGGTAACGATATCGCCGATTTTCTGGGCAAAGAACCGTTTGTTTTCAAGAACCGCGTAGCCGCGGTCCTGGATTGTCGAAATAATGGAGGCGTACGTCGACGGACGTCCGATTCCCCGCTTTTCGAGTTCCTTGACCAGGCTCGCTTCGGTGTATCTCGGCGGGGGATTGGTAAAATGCTGACTGGGGTCGAGGTGCACCAATGTCAGCGGGTCTTCGACCTGTAAATCGGGCAGTTCCGTCTGTTCATCCTTTTTTGAAGCGGGAGGCAGGACCTTCATAAACCCATCGAAGGTGGTAATCCGGCCCGTGGCTTTCAGTTCGAATTCAGCGGCACTCACTATGAGTGTCGTGCTGATAAATTCCGCCGGCGGCATCTGACACGCGACGAACCGTTTCCATATCAAATTATAGAGACGTTCCGCGTCGCGGTCCATGGAAGGGAGCTGGGCCGCCGTCCGTTTTACATCGGAAGGTCTGATTGCTTCATGGGCCTCCTGTGCACCGGCCTTACTGGTATAGACATTCGGGTTTTCCGGAAGGTATTTGTCCCCGTATTCTTTGCGAATATAGTCTCTGCACGCCGACACGGCTTCACGGCTGAGATTTGTCGAGTCTGTCCTCATGTAGGTAATGTATCCGGCCTCATACAGCCGCTGGGCGAGGGTCATCGTCTTTTTTACACTGAAACCGAGCTGCGTACTCGCGGCCTGCTGCATTGTCGAGGTAATAAACGGCGCCGTCGGACGTTTTTTTGTCGGTTTGTCCTCCCGCGAGCTGACCTTGTAATCAGCCGGTTTGAGTTTCCGTACCGCCGCTTCGGTTTCTTCCCGTGTAACCGGTTTGAAGGGCTTCCCGTTCTCCTTTGCCACTTGAAATCTGATTTTTTCGTGCTCTTTCGGCAGAAGGTCCGCGTGGAGTTCCCAGTATTCCTCGGGGATAAAGGCGTGGATTTCCCGTTCCCGTTCAACGATCAGGCGTACCGCAACCGACTGTACCCGCCCGGCTGAAAGTCCGCGGGCGACTTTTGCCCACAGCAGGGGTGAAACCATAAAGCCGACGACACGGTCGAGAAACCGCCGGGCCTGCTGGGCCCGGACCCGGTCCATGTTAATGTCTCCGGGATGCTCGAAAGCCTCCTGAATAGCGCTTTTTGTTATTTCATTGAAAACGACCCGTTTGAAATTGTTGTTTTTCTCTCCTATTGACTCCCGGAGATGCCAGGCAATGGCCTCCCCCTCCCGGTCCAAATCCGTCGCCAGGTAGATGTTCTCGGTTTTTTCAGCCAGTTCCTGCAGTTCTTGCAGTACTTTCACTTTACCGGGAATAATTTCATAGTGGGCTTCCCAGTTGTTTTCCGGATCAATCCCCATCCGTTTAATTTGCTGTTCTTTTGCCTTTTTTTTCTTGTGCTCGGCCTTTGTTTCCGGGTCCATCTTCCTTGTCAACGCCGCCGCTTTCGCGCGTTCCTTCGGATCAACGGGTTTTCTGTTTCCGCTTACAGGGAGGTCCCGAATGTGACCGACACTTGATTTTACGATGTAGTTATTTCCGAGGTACTTATTAATTGTTTTCGCTTTTGCCGGTGATTCGACAATAACCAATGATTTATCCATAGTGTTAGTGCATAATATCTTCACATGTGGACAAAATTGTCAAGGAAGTTTTTTTTCAATAATGCGGGGCATACTGCTGTTTTTCGATTTTTTCGTCATTCCGTAGCTGATAAGAAAGCCCAGGAGGAGTCCCGCGAGGCCGATCCCGATTTTGACAATTTCCGTTTCAATTCCAAATATTCTTTCTGAAAGAACGAAAAATATAAAAAAGAGGATCAGCGGAGCTATCAGAAGGAGAAAACTGGCCTGAATGGTTTTTCCGGCAGGCAGAAAAACGGTAACAACATCTCCCTTTTTCAGGTCCAGGGACTCGATGTTTTGCGCGGTAAAGGTCCTTTCATTTGCCTTGCAGAACATACTATTACAGGTACCGCATGCTTCCTGTTCATGAAACTGCAGCAGTACCGTATCTCCGTCTCCCTGTATTTCAAGAATTGTCGCTGTTTCTTTCATGGTCCTTGACTTCGCACTGTTTTTGGATAACCTCGATATTCTCCGTTTTACCGTACTGATTGATATCGAGAATACATCCCTGCAGCTCTAAATTGTCCCAGGCGTCTTTCGACCGTTCCGGTATTTGCGTTACGTATTTCTGTATTTCAATACCCGGATCGAGACCGCCTACGGAATTGAAGCTTCCCACCCTGCCTACATCGGTAATGACGGCAGTACCTTGAGGAAATATCTGAGCATCCGCCGTTAATACCTTGAAGTGTGTTCCAATTACCGCGGAGACCAGTCCGTCGGCGTGAAAGAACATTGAATATTTTTCAGCGGTGGTTGCGGCATGAAAATCTACGATGATATTTTTTGTTTCCTCGGAGATTCGGGAAATGAGTTCCGGGAGGTACGTGTAGGGATTGCTCAAATGGACCCGGTTGAATCCCGACTGTCCCAGTAAGTTGATAACAGCAAGATTTGTGCTGCCGACAGAATATATTTTCCATCCCCGCCCGGGAGTGCCCGGCGGGTAGTTCGCGGGCTTGAGAATATAAGGGGCCTTTTTTATATGGGTAACCATGTCCATCTTGTAGTAAATACATTCACCCGACGTTATAACGTCGATACCCAGTTTGTGCAGATAGATTGAATGGTTCTTGCCGATCCCGAAACCGCCGGTCGCGCCTTCCCCGTTTGCTATCACGAAATCGATACTGTATTGGTCACGTATGTCCTGTAAAAGTGTTTTAATGCAGTAAATACCGGCTTTACTGACAATTTCACCTAAAAACAATACTCGCAGCGGTTTGGCCATGGTAGCTACCCTATCAAAAAAGAGGGCCAAGGGGAAGGCGCGAAAAACCTTGATTTTCCCCCGGGTATCGGGTAAATTCAGAGTATAGAAATCGAATTGCCGAAGAGGATGCCGTAATGAAAGATAAAATTGTAATTGACATTGGGCGTATTATGGATGAGGTTTTTGACGCGGCCTTGAATCTGCAGGACGCGGTGCAGGAAGGACTGCATGGTGCCGCGCAAAAGGGAGACCGGATATTTTCCTGGGATGAAGATATCGATCTATATCCGTCGTATACGTATCCTCCTTTGAATGTTTACGTGGATGAGGAAAAAAAGATCGTATTTGAGTTTGCCCTGGCCGGTTTTAGCGAAAAGGACCTTCAGCTCGAGTTTTCGGGAGACCATATGCTGTTTTCCGCGAAGGTGGATAAGCGGTTTTTGAAAAAAGACAATGTAAAATATTTTAAGCACCGGCTGAAATTGAAAGACGTTAAGGAGCAAAAATATTATGTGCCTGCTGAAAAATTCGATCGGGAAAAGACAGCGGCCGTGTATACCGGAGGCATTCTAACGGTAACGATTCCTCCCCGGGAAAACGCGGGTGAAAAAACATCAACGAAGGTGTCAATAAAAAAAGAATAGTATTATTTGAATATTATTGTATAAAAAAGTATACAATAATTTCTATATTTGACCGGTTTTCAAAACGCCGTTTTAATTCGTTTTATTGAATAGAATTAAAGCGGCGTTTTATTTGAATTAGTTGGTATGAAAATTGCATAGCATACATAGGTAAAAGAAATGCAACCAATGGAATACCAGCTGTTATCAGCCAATTCAACAAGTGTACAGGAACTGCAAAAAGAACTCTTTAGAAAAGGAATTCACCTGTTTATTGCATTTGTTCCGATACTTGCTTCTATTCATCTCTTTGCCACATTCATTTTATTAGGTACGGGTATTGTAGTATATGCCGTTGCCGAACTACTCCGCTTTCAAGGAATAAATGTTCCGATTATATCGAAGGTAACCGAGTATGCTTCACGGGAACGGGACAAGGGAAAAATTGTCCTCGGCCCCGTTACATTAGGTCTTGGAGCGATGGCGGCTCTGTTCTTCTATCCGGATCCCGCGGCTTCGTTAGCTATTTATGCGCTAGCCTTTGGGGACGGTCTTTCGAGCGTGGTCGGAAAGCTTCTCGGCAGGACTACAATTCCTTTTACCGGCGGAAAAACCTATGCGGGAAGTCTTGCTTGTTTTTTCGCGGTATTTTTCTTTTCATTGTTCATTGTCCGGGACCCGAAAATTGCCGTGGTTGCAGCTTCCTCGGCTACACTCCTGGAAGCACTGCCGTTAAAGGACTTGGATAATGTTGTTATTCCCCTGGGCACGGGTTTGAGTGTCTACCTTACGTTAATTCTATAATCTTTTCTTTACCGGTATCAGGTCCACAGGTATAATTCATGACTCCGTTTGCCGAATAAAATTGTACCGGCAATAAGGAGTGGAACTCCTAAAGCTAAAAAGAGTGGTTTTTGGGGAAAGGCGATCAGCATCGTGCTGCCTGCCAGTGTAATAAAAAAGGCAATTGCCATAAAATAATACTCGCGGGTATTTTTTAATACTCCCGCGAGAACAAAATTGATAACGCTGATTACCTCGCCGATGGAAAAGATGACCCGGGTATAACGTGCAATGCCGACAGCGTATAACAAGGTCCCTGTCTCCTCGGTCGCATCGACGGGTATCCCGATAGCATAGCCTAAGGCCAACAGCATCCCGATTCCGAGGTGGATCCCTGTTTTCGGATTAGAAAGACTGCAGGCGAAAAGTCCCGCCGTAAAGACACTGAAAATTCGGAGAAATCGCCCGAAATGGACAATTCTCGTAACAATTATGCCGAAAATAAAGGGATAAGAACGGATTGCAAAATAGAGGAACAGCAGCCGGAACATTTCGAATGAGAATGTCAGGATGAAAATGGTAAAGAAAAAGAGTTCCGGAGCAAGGGTTTTACTGAATGTTATCCTTAACAGCAGGGCGCAGACAAAGGAAAACAGGCTTAAAAAAAGGATATTTATTCCTTGAACGGTTTCGATATTGAGAAAAACGGGAAAAACGATAAACGTAATCCCGAGGGTAATGCAAAAAGCAAGGACAATTCCAACTGTCATTGTGGTATTGCGAAAAACAATTGTCATATTTGTATTGTGTATGACATATGAAAAAAGGTCAAAGGTAAAAAAAACTACAGGAAACGGTAAATTTTTCGATAAATATAAAGAAGGAGTGAGAATCATGAAGCGGATAGTACTCATAACGGCGCTGCTGTTCCTGTCATTCGGCCTTTACGCGGGTGATATTGCTGCGTTTGTCGATCTCGGATTTTCGTCAGATTCAAAATATTTTATGTTCGCCCAGTATGGTGTAAACGACAAGTCCCTTCCCTACGCGGATATTTATACCGTTAATGTTGCCTCTAACCGCTTTGTTTCCGGGGGTGTTGTAGAGGAGGAATATACAATTCCCATTACAACCGGCCAGGAAGGATTAGGCGCTTTAGTCACTCTCATGCGGCAGGGTGATGATATTGCCCTAAAATACGGCATTAACCACATGAGAACCGGCCGGCTCGTGTATATCCTTCTAAACGGTGAAGAGCCTCAGAATATTATTCAGTTTCGTGATTTTCAGACGGGGAACCACTATTCCATCACCCTGCGGCAGTCTTCCTCCGGTACGGGGAACAATGTCAGCTCCTCCTTTTTTATTACCGCTACGGTTGAGCGCCCGGCGGGGAAGGTTTCCAACTATACGGTCGGCCTTCCGGATTACCAAAGGAAGGGTGTGAAGGAGTATGTAATTAGAAAAATTCTCGCTGCTCCCGGGGACAATGCTCTTATTTTTGTAATGGAAAAAATAGAAGCGGGTCTGCACGGCAGCAACGTGCGGTACATGGTGGAAACCCTTCCGATGTTTTAATATTTTTCGAAACCACTCAGCTTCCAGTGCGTCTCTTCATTTGACTAAATAGATAAATTTGAGTATAATCTACGCTATGAAATCCACCAAAAAAAAGTCGCCTTCTCAGTATACGTTTAAAGTTAATCAGGAAGTAGTATATCCGCTGCAGGGAGTCGGACTGGTTACTTCAATTGAAGACAAAGAATTTAAAGATAAACAGATACCCTACTATGTTATTTATCTGGAAGTAACGGACATGACGGTCATGGTCCCTGTGGACAAGGCCGAGGAACTGGGAATTCGAGCGATCGTACCGAGTTCGGAAGCAAAGAAAGCCCTGACCCTGATAACGGAAGATTACGAACCGATGCCTGCCGACTGGAAGATGCGGTATCAGATGAATCTCGATCTGCTGAAAAAGGGCAGCGTTACCGATATCGCTACGGTTGTCCGGACACTATATCACAGAAGCAAAGTTAAAGAACTGCCGATCCTTGAACGTAAACTGTTCGACAGTGCGCTGAAACTCATGGTCGATGAAGTGTCTTTTTCCCTCCGGAAAACGAAAGACGAAGTCGAGGAACTCATTTTCAGTAAATTAGAAACAGAGTGAGTTCCGCCGTTATTATCGTGGCGGCCGGTTCCAGTACACGCCTGGGGACGGGCCGGAAAAAAGAATACATCCAACTGAAAGGAAAACCCGTCATTCATCATACCTTCGAAGCCTTTGTCTTCTCCCGGCTGTTCCGGTACATATGTATGGTGGCGCCTCCTTCGGGAATTGAAGAGGCCCGGCGGATTATGGGGCCCCTTGTAACGAAGGGGCATGTTTCCGTAAGCGCCGCGGCAGCGGAGCTGGAAGTGACTTTTGCCGAAGGAGGCGCCACCAGGCAGCAGTCGGTTTTACAGGGTCTTCGTGCACTGGAACCGGCGGCCCCTGATTACGTTTTAATTCATGACGGGGCGCGGCCATGGGTTTCGGTTGAGTGTATTGCCGGAATTCTGGAAGCAGCGGCGGAACGGGGTGCCTGTGCCCCCGTTGTTGTTCCGCCCGATGCAATTAAGCGGATCGGCAGCGATGGTGTTATTACCGAGCATTTTTCCCGGAACAATACCCTGGGTATTCAGACACCTCAGGGGTTTTCCTTTCCGGAAATTTTGCTGGCTCATGAAAAAGCCGCGGCCGACGGCGGGACCTATATCGATGATACGGAAATATATTCCCGGTACGTACATCCCGTCTATACCATTCCCGGCGAGTCGGCGAACCGTAAAATTACCTATCTCCATGACATAGAGGCGGAGTGATGAAGCCGAAGGAGATAAACGCCGGCGCTTTCAGGATAGGACAGGGTTATGACATTCACCGGCTTACGGCAGGGAGAAAAATGGTCCTCGGCGGGGTTGCAATTCCCTTTGACAAGGGGGAGGAAGCCCATTCCGACGGCGACGTGCTTCTGCACGCGATAATCGACGCCCTCTTCGGTGCGGCTGCCGCCGGCGATATCGGCACCCATTTTCCTCCGGAAAATGAGCAGTATAAGGATATTTCAAGCCGGGAGCTGCTCCGGAGGACGGCTTCGGTATTGAAAGAAAAGGGGTATGTCGTCGTTAATATCGACGCGACGGTGGTCCTCGAAAAACCGAAGGTTCGTCCCTACATTTCGGAGATGCGGAAGAATATCGGTGAGGACCTGGATATACCGCCGGATTGCGTATCGGTAAAGGGAAAAACAGCTGAAAAAACGGGGCCCGTGGGGAAAGGAGAAGCCGTCGAGGCGCAGGCGGTGTGCTTAATACAGAACCGATAAAATGGAACAGCATTTTTTCAACTCTCCGCGGCAGTGTAAACGGCGGTGAACGGACGTCTATTTCAAAAATAGCGGCGGAGAGGCGGGACCCCTTTCGTGTGTTAATTTCAACGATTATTTCATCCCGCACAAAGGACAATGTAACGCTGCAGGCATCGGGACGGCTGTTTGCAGCCGCGGACACGCCGGAAAAACTTTCTCTTCTTCCGGAGGAGAAAATTGCCGAATATATTTTTCCGGCGGGTTTTTACACCACAAAAGCTAAAAACATCCGGAAAACGGCAGCCCTCATTGCGGATACATACGCCGGAAGGGTCCCCGCCGTTATGGAGGAATTGCTGAAACTTCCCGGTGTCGGCCGAAAAACGGCCAATCTTGTCCTTAATCTCGGCTTCGGTATTCCCGGTATCTGCGTCGATACGCATGTTCACCGGATTACAAACCGGATGGGTTTTGTAAAAACAAATCAGCCGGCTGAAACGGAACGGGAGCTTATGCGAATTCTTCCGAAACGCCACTGGATCGAGATAAATGAGCTGCTGGTTTCCTTCGGGAAAACCGTCTGCACGCCCCGGAGTCCTTTTTGTTCCGTCTGTGTTTTTACCCGGGAGTGTCCGAAGACCGGGGTGGACAGACCCCGGTAAACTCGAGCCGGTAAACTCCCGGGTGCGTGCTAATTCCGTTCCGCTATCAGCAGTGTTTTCGGGTCGAGCTTGAGAAGAAGGTCGCGGGAGGGAATTTCATCATGGTCTTTTACCAATTTCAGATGAACGTAGTCTCCCATGTATTTCAGCGTAATGAGAACGGCAATTTCTTCGAGATATTCTTTGAGTTCATGAGGAATACCTTTTTCATCGAACAGGGGCTCTTCACCTTTTAATGAAGCGCTTATCCATATTTCGATTCCGAGCCGAGCCGCGAAATCCCGGACCGTTTTAATACCCTCGATGTTTGCTTTACTGAAATCATATCCGTCCACCACAATTGTGTCAGCCGCGAATTTTCCGTGGGAAATCATCGCGTCAATGCTGCTGACAATCTGTTCCGCGGTAATTCCTTCCTGACTGAAATTCATAATTACTCTGTGTTTTATCAGTTCATCATGGATGTCAATGGCGGATTCGAGTTCCCTTTTTTTCGCGATTTCTTTAAAAATGTCTTCATACCAGTTAATTATATGGTCGGTCCGGTTTGAAAAAGAAACATGAATAACATGTTTGTCCTGAAACAGTTTGTCCGTTGCTATGTGTACAAGGCAGGCGGTTTTTCCAACTCCCTTCCGTGAAGCTATAACACCGATGTTTCCCGGACCTACGCCGCCGCGGATCGAATTTTCGAGAATCCGCAGAGGACTGCGTTTTATCAATTCAGATTTTACCATTTATTGGTTCTCCTTTTTTTGTTCCTGGTATTCAGCTATCAGTTCTTCGCTTATACTTTTCGGTACCTTCCCGTATTTTTCGAATTCCATGGTAAATTCCGCTTTGCCCTGGGACATGGAACGCAGACTGGTTGAGTAGCCGAACATCTCGCTTAACGGCACTTCCGCATCGATTCGGGAGGAGTTACCATCCTCGACTGAAGCGACAATTACTCCCCTCCGCTGGTTAATGCTTGCGAAAACATTTCCGGCATATTCCGTCGGTGTTTCCACGTTGACTTTCATAATCGGTTCGATAATATAGGGACCGGCCTGATTGTATATCTTCCTGAAAGCGCCGATGGCGGCCGTTTTAAAAGCCATTTCGGAACTGTCCACGGCATGGGTGGTCCCGTCATTGATAACAACACGGAGCCCCACAACGGGAAAGCCGATGAGAGAACCTTTTTCCATTGCCGTTTTAAAACCGCTTTCACAGGCGGGGATAAATTCCTGGGGGATCGTTCCGCCTTTAATTTTATTGACAAATTCGAAGGGTTCCTCCTGAATCGGTTCGATATATCCCGCGATGCGGGCAAATTGTCCGGAACCGCCGGTCTGTTTTTTATGAGTGTAATCGAATTCCGCCTGTGAGCCGATAGCTTCACGGTAGGCTACCTGGGGCATACCCGTCTCCACTTCGGCGTTATACTCCCGGCGCATCCGTTCTATGTAGACCTCTAGGTGAAGCTCTCCCATCCCCTGAATAATGGTTTCGTTCGATTCGGCGTCGACGTATGACTGAAAGGTAGGGTCTTCTTTTACAAACCGGTTCAGGGCCTTTCCGATATTGTCTTCCGATTTTTTGTCCTTTGGTTTCACCGCAAGGGAAATGACCGGATTCGGAACGTACATGGATGTCATCGAATAATTCAGGCTGGGGTCGACGAAGGTGTCTCCCGAGGCACAGTCTATCCCGAAGAGAGCAACGATATCGCCGCATCCCGCCTCGCTGATATCTTCCATGCTGTCGGAGTGCATTCTGATCAGCCGGCCGGTTTTAAACTTTTTCCGCGACCTGGTATTGAACAGTTCGCCTCCTTTTTTCACCGTTCCCTGATAAATACGGATGTATGTCAGCTGGCCGTACTGGCCCTCTTCGAGTTTAAAAGCCAGAGCAACCGTCGGTTTCGAACTGTCCGCGGAAAGTTCAACCGGTGTTTCATTGTTGTTCAGGTCAAGTGCCGTATACGCTACATCGAGCGGGCTGGGCAGATAGTTGACGACACCGTCCAGCAGCAGCTGGACTCCTTTATTTTTATAGGCTGACCCTAAAAACACGGGAACGAGTTTACGTTCGAGGGTCCCCCTGCGGACGGCATTCATCAGCAGTTCTTCCGTGGCAGTACCGTCGAGATATGCTTCGGCAAGTTCGTCGGAGAACAGGGAAGCAGCGTCTATCAGCTCTTCGTGCCGTTCCCCGGCTTCCGCCCGAAGGTGTTCCGGTATCTCCTCTTCCCGGATCTGCTCTCCGCTTATTCCGTCGAAGTAAAACGCTTTCATCGTTACCAAATCAATAATGCCTTCGTGTTTATCTTCGAGGCCGACGGGCATTTGGGTCAATACGGCGTTCAGTCCGAGCTTGTCGATGAGCTGGTCCTTTACTTTGTAGGGGTTCGCGCCGGTCCGGTCGCATTTATTGATAAACGCGAGGCGCGGTACGTTGTACCGTTTCAGCTGTCTGTCGACGGTAATACTTTGCGATTGAACACCGCCGACGGAACAGAGGACCAGAATTGCACCGTCTAAAACGCGCAGGGCCCGCTCGACTTCTATCGTAAAATCGACGTGTCCCGGAGTATCGATAATGTTAATCGGGTGTTGTTTCCAGGAGACATTCGTTGCCGCGGAAGCGATGGTTATCCCCCGCTCCCGTTCGAGTTCCATGGAGTCCATCGTTGCTCCGACACCGTCCTTCCCTTTGACTTCATGAATCGCGTGAATTTTCTTGCAGTAGAATAGGATGCGTTCCGTAAGTGTTGTTTTACCTGAATCAATATGCGCGCTTATGCCGATGTTGCGCATACTGCTTAGATTCGTTTCCATCTAATTTTCTTCCTTATAATCAATTTAGCGGGTATTGTGTTCCGATTTGAACCCCCAATCTATCAAATTTTCCCGCTTTATTCAAGTGGGGCCGGAACTGCCCGCGCCGCGGCAGCAGCCGCTGACGAGTTCCGCCAGGTCCTTCGGGAGCCCCGTTCTGCCGCTGATTTCCTCCGGAGATGCCGAGGTCAACGCGTCAATTGATCCGAATTCCCGTATCAGTTTTACCGCCCGTTTTTCCCCGATTCCCGGGATCTGCCGCAGTGTCGGCAGGTCCAGCTGTTTTTCACGCATCGATTTCTGGAAGGTGGTGGCAAAGCGGTGGGCTTCGTCCCGGACATGCTGCAGCAGCCGGAGGGCGGGGGAGGTGTCGGGAAGGTTGAAGGGGGCCCCTTCGGCGGGAACGATCTCTTCATTTCTTTTGGCAAGTCCGACACAGGGGATATCTCCCAGCCCTAAGTTCTGTAATATTCTCTTTGCCGAACTGACCTGTCCTTTTCCGCCGTCTATAAGGATAAGGTCCGGAGGTTCCAGTCCTTCATTCTTCACCTTGGTATATCTCCGCGCGATAACCTCCCGAATTGCTTTATAGTCGTCGATCTCTCCCCCTAAGGAGCGGATATGATATTTTCTGTACTGTTTCTTGTCGGGTTTCCCGTTGGTAAAAGACACGAGGGACGCTACCGGCGATGTGCCTCCCAGCTGGGCGATATCGAAACCTTCTATCCGTCCGGGGACTTCCCGCAGCTGAAGCACCGTTTTCAGCTCCCGCAGGGCGGGGTTGTTCTCTTTATTTTCCAGTCTTCTCAACAGGTCAATCCTGGCGTTTTCCCCGGCCATGGTGAGCAGGGAAAAATGACGGCCCTTTTCGGGGGAACTGAAGGTGACATGCCGTTTATACTCACGTTCAAAATACAGGGCCACTTTTTCTTGTTCAATCGGGACGGAAATATATACCCGCGGCGGCGGCGGATGGTCAGGGGTATAGTATTGAAGGAGGAAGTGTTCGAAGGCCTCCTCTTCGTTTTCGTAAATTTCCGCCCGGATAATTTCCTGTCCCGTTAATTTTCCCCCCCGCATCTGAAAAACACCGAAGGTACAGAGGGTGTCTTCAACTGTCAGAGCGATATAATCACGTTCTTCATCTATGTTGTCGATAACCTCCTGCTTCTGCCGAGCCTTCTCCACGGCATGCAGGCTGTCCCGGTATACCGCGGCCTGTTCATATTCCAGGCTTTCCGCGGCGTACTCCATCTTCTGCTTCAGGTCATACTGCAGCTTCCGTGAATTACCGGAAAGCAGCTTCTTCACTTCTTCTATCATGCGGCCGTACGCTTCTTTGTCGATGTATCCGCAGCACGGAGCGCCGCACATATGCATATGATAGTAGAGGCACGGGTTGGAACGGGGCTTGAGCGTGCCTTTGCACCGGCGGATGCTGAACAGTTTCTCTATCAATTCGAGGTAAAGATCGATGGCTCCCACGTCGGTGTAGGGGCCGAAATAGAGTGAGCCGTCATTTATGACCCTTCTCGTGCGGAACACCCTGGGAAAGTCCTCCTTGGTAATCCGGATAACGGGATACGTTTTTCCGTCTTTGAGGTTGATATTGTAGTGAGGGGTCCACTGCTTGATCAGATTGTTTTCCAGCAGGAGGGCTTCATATTCATGTTTCGTTACCACGTGTTCGACGGAAGCCACCTTGGCTACAAGGAACTTTGTTTTTAAAGGAGGGTTTTTCGTAAAATAGGATGCGACCCGTTTTCTCAGATTATTTGCCTTTCCGATGTAGAGGATGGTCCCTTCCCCGTCTTTCATAATATACACACCGGGTTGGTCCGGAAAGGAGCGGACTTCCCGCCGTATCATTTCTCTGCCGTCGGGGTGTTTTTGTTTTTTCATCCTCCTCCGCTTCCCTCCGAAAGATTGTTCAAAATCAGTCCGAAAAATCCGGAAGTATCATTGGTAAACTTCCAGCCTATATGCATCCCGCAGGCCGTGCAGACGCAGATACGCCACGCATATCCGGGAAACCAGGTAAAATCGCCGGTAGACGGTCCCGCGGCGACACACCCCGGGGCATCGGAAAAACAGCCGATGGTGAACATGTAGCCGTGGGGATTGGTAAAGGAATGTCTGAACCGCCCCTCCACGGTTATTTCATTTTTAACGGCGGTAATCATGCTGCCGCAGCGGACGCATGAGTATATCCGCTCCTCCTTCGATATGCTTTCCGCGTCCTCCTGTGCCATTCCGTCAAAACCGGTTATATCGAAAAGTACCATACCAATAATATACCAACAATTGACCTCCTTCGGCCATGGAGTATACAGTTGAAATATGCCTGTAAAGTTCAAGTGTTTAATTTTAGATCATGATGACACCGCGGTAAACAGCACCGCGGTGATTCACTACCCGGCGCACCTAAAGGTGATGGAAGAGCTTCGCCCGGATTTTCCGGTTATTTCACTGCAGGGGTGGTTCGAAAAAAATTTTCATCCCGGCATTATGGAATACATGAAAAATGATCTACAGTTTACGGACCGGGAAATTCAGCGGGAATACGAAATTTGGCGGGAATTTACAACAACAAAGGTCCCGGATTTTTTTCCGGGGTTTATCGATGCTCTTACGCGATTCAAGTCCTTCGGCGGCATTATAACCGTCGTTTCCCACTCGGAGAAGGACCTCATTTTGCGGGACTATCGCAGGGCGGACCCGGATGGACGGCTCGTTCCGGATATGGTGTTTGGGTGGGATTTTGACGATGCTAAACGAAAGCCCCATCCGTATCCGGTTGAGCGGATACTTCAAACTTTTTCCCTTCAGCCGGAGGAAGCCCTCATTCTCGACGATTTGCGACCCGGTGTATTAATGTCCAAGGCCGCGGGAGTGGAGATAGCCGGAGCGGGCTGGGGCCACGACATTCCGGAGATTCGGGAATATATGATGAAGCATTGCACTGCCTACTTTGCTACCGTCCCGGAATTTACCGATTTTCTCTTTACCGGCCGTTGACCATGGGCACGAATTGTACATAGGTGATGTGACGCTGATCGAAACTGCCGCCGTTTCTTGTAAGAACAATCAGCTCCTGCGAATAGGTGCCGATGGGCGCAACGAGTCTTCCCCCCGCTTCCGAGAGCTGTTTTGTCAGCGCTTTCGGTACTTTCGGCGGCGCCGCGGTTAGAATAATTGCGTCGAACGGCGCCTCTTCAGGCAGTCCCTTGTAACCGTTTCCCAAATAAGGATGGATGTTCTGGTATCCCAACGTTTTCAGTTTCCGAACGGTCCGCTTGTAAATTTCTTCCACTACTTCGATTGTATACACCTGGCCGGCAATCCGGGCTAAAATTGCCGTCTGATATCCCGAGCCGGTCCCGATTTCCAGGACTTTTTCACCGCCGCGAATTCCGCAGAGTTCCGTCATAACGGCAACAATGTAGGGTTGCGATATTGTCTGTCCGTAACCAATGGGCAGGGGATGGTCTTCATACGCGGCCTGCGCACTGTGTTCCGGAACAAAAAGATGTCTGGGTACGGACCGCATCGCTTCCAATACGCGCTTGTCGGAAACCCCCCGGTTTTCTATTTGCCGCCGGACCATATTTTCCCGTAACTGCTGCATTGTGTCCATTCTGTCTGCAAGTATAATTGATTTTAACTGTTCCGGCCACTACAAGTATTGCCTTTCTTTGTATTTTTCCTGCATATTGGTAGTATCAACCGAGATAAGCACAAGGAGGAACGGGATGAAAGTAGTCGGTTTTAACGGAAGCCCCCGGAAAGACGGGAATACATCGATTTTACTTCGTAGAGTTTTCACGCGCCTCGAAGCGGCGGGAATAGAAACGGAGCTCGTCCACATCGGCGGCCAGCCGCTGCGGGGCTGCACTGCCTGCCTGAAATGCAGGGAAAACCAGGACAAACGCTGCGTTATCGACACTGATATTGTCAACAGCTGTATCCGGAAAATGATCGAGGCGGATGGAATACTCATCGGTTCGCCGACCTATTTTGCCTCGTTAACGTCGGAAACAAAGGGCCTTATCGACCGGGCGGGGTATGTCTGCCGCGGCAACGGGGCGCTGTTAAAGCATAAAGTCGGGGCCGGTGTAGCCGCCGTCCGGAGGGCCGGTGCCGTCAATGTGTTCAACGCCATCAATCATTTTTTACTTATCAACGAAATGTTCGTACCCGGTTCCAGTTACTGGAATTTAGGCATCGGCCGGGGAATCGGCGAGGTAGAGGATGATGATGAAGGGATGCAGACAATGGACGATCTGGGAGATAATATGGCACTGCTGCTGCGGAAACTGCATAGCGGGGACACAAATTGATGAAATATCCCGAGGTTCCGGAGCGAAAAAATCCGGGGGACGTGCTGGTAAGCAGGGAGTCGGACATACGGGCCCCGATGGAGACGGTTTTCGAAGTTATCGAGGACCTAAAACTCTTTGTGGAACTCGAGGAAAACGTGCGGGAAGTGACCATTACGTCGGAAATTAAACGGGGTGAGGGGCTGACCTCCCATTGGGTACTGGAAGATCCGGTCTCGGGCGAAAAGTGGGAAGTAGACGAAAAAATAATTCACTACGATAAACCCCGTCAAATTGCCTATATGGGATTTGCACCCGACGGAAAGGATTACGCGGGGACCCATACGCTGCGGGAAAACCCCGGAGGCGGTACGCATCATGTTTTTCATGAAATGTTTTATTTTAACGCGGACCCCGATGCGCTCGGTGACGTTGTCGGCGGCATGGTTGCAAATGTAAAGAAGGAATCTGAAAGGAGGGCGGGGGCATAGGAAAACCGGCGCATCCCTGGACAGCAGTTTTCCGCTTTTACGAGGAGCTGAACGATTTTCTTCCGAAGGACCGCAGAAAAACACGTTCCTCCTTTCAATTTTCCGGCAGCCCCTCGGTGAAAGATTCCATTGAAGCTCTCGGGGTGCCCCATACCGAAGTGGATGTCGTTATTGTTAACGGCGAGGCCGTCGGGTTCGACTATCGCCTGCGGGACGGGGATGACATTGCGGTGTATCCGGTATTCGAATCCTTTGATGTCGGCAGCATCAACCGGCTCCGCCCGAAGCCCCTGCGGGAAGTCCGTTTTGTGCTGGACGTTCATTTAGGGAAGCTGGCCTCTCTTCTCCGGCTGCTGGGATTTGATGCCTATTACCGGAACAACCTCGATGATCCTGAAATTATCGATATCGCCCTCAGTCAGCACCGAATTATCCTCACAAGAGACATAGGTATACTGAAACAGGGGCGGGTTACCCATGGGTATTGGGTGCGGGAAACCGATCCGGAGCAGCAGGCCGCGGAAATTGTCCGCCGCTTTCAGCTGGAGCACGCGGCCCGGCCTTTTACCCGCTGTCCCCGCTGCAACGGCGGGCTGCGGAAGGCCGCGGCCGATGAAATAGAGCGGAAGGTGCCGAAAAAATCACGGGAACTGTATTCGCGGTTCTATTGCTGCACCGGCTGCGGTCAGATGTACTGGCGGGGCAGCCATATTCCGAAGCTGCTGCAGAAGTTCCGGCGTTTCGGGATAGATACGGGTCCCGAGAATACGGCGAGTTGACACCGGAATGCTGCTGTTTATAATAGACCGAAGGAGGAGATATGCCCTACGTAAAAATTCAAACGAATCAAACCATCGATGATGCGGCCGGTATGCTGAAAAAGCTTTCAAAGGTTTCCGCCGAGGCAATCGGTAAACCGGAAACCTATGTTATGACAGCTTGTGACCCGAAAATGGTCATGACCTTCGGCGGAACGGATGCCCCCGCCGCGTTTTTACAGTGTAAAAGTATCGGGCTCAGCGGGAGTCAGACGAAAACTATTTCGTCGGCCCTCTGTGGTTTTTGTGAAAAAGAACTGCAGATTCCTCCCGACCGGGTCTATATCGAGTTTACCGGTGCCGAAGGGAGTATGTGGGGCTGGAAGGGGAGTACTTTTTAGGGAGCTTCAATAATCTGTTTTTCATTAACAGGTACATAGCTGAGCCCTCCGTCAAGTTCCGTTAAAAAAGTGTAGGCATTCGGGTCGACACGTGGTATAAAAACCTGATGCACCTTGGTATAGCTGCCGGCGCCTGCTGCGGTATACTATTTTTCTGCCTCTGTATGTCCGCTGTGTTCCGGAGGAAAAAAGGCCGCCGACGGCCTGATCCGAATAACCCGGCTGAAACCTGTGTCAAATCATCTGCCATTGCTCCCGCGGAAAAACTGGCCGGGGCGCTGCGGATCAAAACGGTTTCCCACGCGGATTACAGTGCTATCGATCTCGGTGAATATAAGAAGATGCCCGGGTATTTTTCCGATAATTTCCCCCTTCTCATGAATACCGCCGAATTTACCGTGCTTAACGATTTTGCATACATTTTTTACTGGAAAGGTTCGGACAGCGGTCTTCCTCCGGGGCTGCTGCTTGCCCATTTTGATGTGGTCCCCGC